>DATCZF010000151.1:0-4447 GCA_036526055.1 Woeseiaceae bacterium | reverse complement strand
TCAACCAGTGTCCAGATAACGCTGACAAGCAGCGATGCGATGAGGAAAACGATTAACGTCGGGAAGAACGCTTTCAGCGCGTCGATTGCTGCGACGAAGGAATTATCTGCATCGCCCGCCTGTCCGGCTCCTACGGCAACAGCAAGCAGCGACCAGGCAAGCCAGCCGTCTGAAAAGTGCCCATTCATCGCGTAGTGATTCTGGTGTCCCACCCAGGCCCAGATAAACAGGAAGATTGAAAATGCAATTATGTTAACGGCTTTGTTTCCCATGTTTGGATTCCCCTTTTAGTTTCAACTCTGGTTTTTGCCCGTAAGACAGTGACCGGTCGTGGTCCCTGTTACGGTATCTACTTGGCTCCCGTCTTTGCGGGTCGATTGGAAACGTCAGCGGGATGCGCTACAGCGAGGTGGCTGCTGGCAACCCATGCGAGATCGGAAAATGGAACGGAGAGGGAGATGATGCCCGGCGAGTCTTCACCCGGCATTTGCGATCGATTCGATCTTTTCGGACGATGCGTTTCCGCCCTTATTCTTTTAATCCCCAACAAAACTCCCCCCCGAAAGTCATGCGGAATACGCGACGCAGTATAGACCGAAAAGCAAACTTTTGTTGTTGCGGCGCAACAAAAATACTCGAAATCAAACTAAATTACTGTTTTTTAATTGAATTTAGTCACAAACAAATCGATTTTCAGCACCGGATCAGGGCAGAAAACGAGCAAAAAAAGCGCATGAGAACAGCCCTGGTCAGTCCGGATCTCGAAAGTCGGCCGGGCGCTTTTGCAGGTTAGCCATGACGGCTTCGAGCTGATTCGGCGAACCCATCAGCGACTGCTGCAGCGTAGCCTCCAGCCGCAAGCCTGCGGGGAGCGTATCGTCCCATGCGTCGTTGAACAGTTTCTTTGCCGCGCGCATCGCATGCGGCGACTTTGCGGCAATCTCCGTCGCGAGGTCTCTTGCCGCCTGCAACGGATCGTCGTGGAGCCCGGTTACGAGTCCGATATCGCGGGCCGTAGCGCCGTCAATTATGCGTCCGGTGAATGTGAGCTCTTTCAGTTTGTCGATCGGCACAACATTACGCAGCGTGGCGGTGATCGCGATGTCGGGGATGATGCCCCACTTCATCTCCATGATGGAAAGCTTCGCGTCGGGCGTCGCGTAGCGAATGTCGGCACCCGCGGCGATCTGCAGCCCGGCGCCAAATACGTAGCCGCGCAGCGCCGCGATGACGGGAACCGGCACTCGGCGCCAGATATAGGCCGCTTCCTGGAACAGGTTGGCCGGTGAGTCAGGAAGTGCCTGCATCGCATTTCCCTGGAGTGCTGCCGCACCGGCCTCCTGAAAAGAAGTGACATCGATACCGGAACAAAAATGGCTTCCGGCACCGTGTAGCACAACCGCCCGTACCGATGTATCTGCGGCAATCTGGCGACCGGCGTCAGCCAGGTCTTGCCACATGGGGAAATCAACCGCGTTGAACTTGTCAGGGCGGTTGAGGATGACCTCCGCGATGCGATCGTTAATTTCGATCGATACTCTATCCGCCATGCTATTCTCCGTTCATTCGCCTGTGGGTTGTAAGGAAGTCTACCAGCACCCAATTCACAGTGCTGCACCATCGAATTGACGGGCCGAACGAACGGCGCGTTTGCAGAATATGGAACTGCCTGATTGATGCACTGGAAATCCTGTCTTCTTCTCGCCTGCCTGCTCTTTGGCGCGCCATTCAGCGCCGCGGACGATGCGCAGCGCCCGCCCATCGGGGCCTACGCGCTGGTGACCGAGCAAAGCATCGTCAGGATCCAGGTATTTCGTGACGGTATCCTGAAACTGGCAGGCCACAATCACGTTATCGGCCTGCGTGCGCTGCAAGGACTGATCCTGGTGAGTGACACCGTGGCCGAATCCAGCCTGACGCTCGAGTTTTCGACCGCCGATCTTACTGTTGACCTGCCGGAAGATCGTTCGCACGGTGGCCAAGAGTTCCGGTCACCGATCGATGAGCCAAGCCGGGTGAGTACTCGAAAAAATATGCTGGGACCGAGCTTGTTGAATGCGGCCCGGTATCCGCAGATCAAGATCAGTTCCGTTACGCTGCGCGGCACATTCGAGCAGCTAAGCGTCGACGCCCTTGTTTCTCTCGCGGGCATGGACAATATCGTTACGATTCCGGTCACGGTAAGTTACGCGGAGGGGCAAATCACGGCTCGTGGAAAATTCTCGTTGCGTCACGAGCAGCTCGGACTGGCGCCTTTCGAGGTGCTGCTGGGCGCCCTCGCAGTCAGGGATGAGATGCTGTTCGAATTCGAAATTCTCGCCCGTCCGCTCGAGGCGGACCAGCCTGTCAACCCGCTATAACGCAGCGGCCATTATCGAGAACCGTGACAGCACGCTCGGGCACCGTGCATCGAAAAGAGACGACGTTGCCGTCCTGCCACATTTCAGTCTTCACCGTGTCGCCCGGGTAGACGGGGGCCGTGAAGCGCACGTCAAAGGCCGTAACCAGGGTGAAATCGTAATCGCAGATTGTCTTCAGGATGGCGTGGCAGGCGATACCGTAGGTACAGAGCCCGTGCAATATGGGAACTGGAAACCCCTGCTTTTCCGCAAACAGCGGGTCTGCATGCAACGGATTCCTGTCTCCGCACAGACGATAGATCAGCGCCTGGTCTTTGCGGGTCTGCAGCTCGCAGAACATGTCAGCCGCCCTGCGCGGCAGTGAGTGTGGTTTGGGGGTGGAGCCCGAGGAGCCACCGCAACCGCCATCGGCGCGGGCCACGATTGTACTTGCCAGGGTGAACAAGGCGTTGTCGTTACTCGCCAGCCGGCCCTCGGTCTCGATACAGATAATCGCCCCTTTCTTGCCCTTGTCGAAAACATCGACCACGCGTCGATTGATCAGCAACCTGGCGCGTTGAGGCAACGGCCGGTAGAGCTGCAATTTCTGTTCGCCGTGCAGGACCTGGTCGTAATTCCAGCCGCAGTCCTGCAGGAAACCGGCGGGCGGCAGGATACTCGCAAAGGTTGGCAGAATCTTCAGCGCGGGCCGTTCGTAAACGTAAGGTAACTCGGCGTGATCAAGCGGATCCCTGCCAAGCCCGATCGCCAAGGCGTAGAGCATTGCCTCCTGCTCGCCATAGCTGACTTCCAGGTTAACCTGCTGGCGAGACATCAAATCCTTATAGTTAATTGCCATATTACGTTTACTTCGATCCGGGCGGCGAATAATAACCTAGTATGATGCGTTTGACTCGCCTATTGCCCCATGCGACGAGCCTGATGATTGGGAACAAAGAATGGCAACACTCCTGAACAGCAACATGGCAGCGCTGAAGACTGAATCACAGACCCGCATTCGCCTGGCGAAATTGAGTGATGCGCGGCAAATGGCGCTGCTGTCACGGCTGGAAATCGAAGACGGACTTGGCTGGAGCTGGACGCCCGACCGAATTCGCGCAGAAATCAGGGCCTCCACCAGTGTCGTTTTAGCCGCTGTCGAAGGAAGGCGTCTCACCGGTTTTGCACTCATGCGGATTGAAAGCGCATCGGCCCATTTGTGCCTGCTGGCTGTTGCCAAAGGCTGGCGCAGGCGTGGCCTGGCGAGACGGCTGCTGATCACCCTGTCGCAGCTCTGCCAGGGACGGCGCTGTACGCAAATACGGCTCGAAGTGCGCCGGTCCAACCTGGAAGCTCGAGCCCTGTACAGGGCCTCGGGATTCCGGCTTGTCGCCAGCATTCCGGGGTACTACGAAAACAAGGAAGCGGCGGCTGTCATGGCGCTCGACCTGCCGCATGTTCTTGGCCGCGAGAATCAGCCGGTGGCGCCCGCCTTCTGCGCATAAAACCAACCGGCGTCGCCCAGCGGTTTTACCGCACCGGCTGCCTGGGCTGCGTAGGCGCTTGATGCCGTGCCATCGCGAACCCTGCCTGCAATGCCTTGCAGAATAGCCGCGATCCGGAAGAAATTGTAAGCGGAATAGAAATCCCGGTTGGCGATTCCCTGTTCCCTGCCGGTCCTGTCGCAATACCAGCGCACGTATTCCTCTTCTTCCGGAATACCCAGCGCCCTGAGATCCTTCCCCAGCAGACCTGTCGATCCAAAACTGATCTGGGGCATTTGCCAGGCCATCAGGTGGTAGGTGAAGTCACCCAGCGGATGGCCGATGGTCGATAACTCCCAGTCCAGCACCGCAATCACCCGCGGTTCGGTCGGATGCAATACCATGTTGTCGAGACGGTAGTCACCGTGCACCACGCTGGCGGAATCATCCTCAGGAATATTGTCGGGCAACCACTCGATCAACTTGTTCATCGTCGCTATCGACTGGGTTTCGGAGGCAAAGTATTGCTTGCTCCAGCGCGAAATCTGCCGCGCAAAATAATTACCCGGCTTGCCGTAGTCGCCAAGGCCGATCAGCTCGTAATCAAAGTTGTGCAAATCCGCG
>DATCZF010000150.1:0-5454 GCA_036526055.1 Woeseiaceae bacterium | reverse complement strand
GGCCAATCACAACATGCTGCTGTCCGACCGGGCGGAAATCGATACCAAGCCGGAGCTGGAAATCTATGCAGATGAAGTGAAGTGCAGCCACGGCGCGACCGTTGGGCAGCTTGACCAAACGGCGCTGTTCTACCTGCGTTCCCGTGGATTGGACCGGCAAACCGCGATGCGCATACTCACACGCGCTTTTGCCACCAAAATCGTTGACAGCGCGCCGGTTGCAGCGGCACGCGATTACCTGGGTCTGCGCACCGAAGCGCGTCTCGCAGAAATCGTTTCTGGAGAACCGGAATGAGTGTCAGCAAGGCGGCCCAGGATAACGATATCAGCGTGTGCAGGGCTGACTTTCCCTGCCTGCAGCAGGAAATTCAGGCTCACCCGCTGGTCTATCTCGACAGCGCCGCCTCGGCGCAAATGCCTGCAGCCGTCATTGATGCGGTCAGCAACTACCAGTCTCGGGATCACGCCAACGCCCATCGCGGCGTGCACACGCTAAGTCACCGGGCGACGGAGGCGTTTGAAAATGCGCGTGAGCAGACCCGCGCCTTTATCGGCGCGCAAAGCAGGAACGAAATAATCTTTACGCGTGGCACAACCGAATCCATCAACCTCGTCGCCCAGAGTTTCCTCAGACCGCGCCTGCAGGCCGGCGACCAGGTCTTGATCACCTATCTCGAACATCATTCCAACATCGTTCCGTGGCAACTGGTCTGCGAGGAATCGGGGGCTGAGTTGGTGGCCGCACCGATCAACGAAAGCGGTGAACTGCTGCTGGACGACCTGTTCGAGCTGCTGACCGAACGGGTCAAGCTGCTCGCGATAGGACACGTATCCAATGCGCTGGGCACGATCAACCCCCTCGAGACGATCATTGCCCGAGCGCGGGATAACGGTATTCCGGTACTGGTCGATGGCGCACAGGCGGTACCGCATATGAACGTCGACGTCCAGGCGCTGGATTGCGACTTTTACGCTTTTTCCGGCCACAAGATGTTTGCGCCAACAGGGATCGGCGTCCTGTACGGGCGCGAGACACTGCTTGAAGCCATGCCTCCCTGGCAAGGTGGCGGCGACATGATCCTCGAGGTCAGCTTTGCGGGCACGACGTTCAACTCCCTGCCGTACAAGTTCGAAGCCGGTACACCGAACATTTCCGGTGCAGTGGGCCTCGCCGCGGCGATGCAATATCTTGACTCCGTCGGTCTCGACAAGATCGCCCGCCATGAAGCTGGCCTCCTCGCTTACATGACGGCGCGCCTGGGCGAGGTTGAGGGCCTGACACTGGTCGGTACGGCGAGGCAAAAAGCCAGCGTGCAATCCTTTGTTATGGACGGCATCCATTCGCATGATCTCGGAACGATACTCGATCATCAGGGCGTCGCCATCAGGACCGGGCACCATTGCGCAATGCCTGTTATGGCGTTTTTCAAACTCTCCGGCACCGCCCGCGCCTCGCTGGCGCTGTACAACAACGAAGACGATATCGATCGGCTTATCGACGCAATCGTCGTGGCAAAAAGGATGTTCGGCTGATGTCCGTTGCAGCGCCGGGTAGTGATATTCGCGAGCTCTACCGGGAGTTGATCCTGGATCATGCGCGCAACCCGCGTAATTTTGCACGCATGCAGGACGCGACCCACAGTGCCGATGGCATCAACCCACTGTGTGGCGACAAGCTCAAACTGTACTTTCGGATCAGCCCTGAAAACATCATCGAAGCCGCACAGTTTGAAGGCTCCGGATGCGCAATTTCGACCGCCTCCGCCTCCATGCTGACAGAGTTTGTGGCCGGCATGCCGACCGAACTTGCCATGCAATATTTCAAACTGCTGCGGCAAAGGCTGGGTGTGGAGGCAGCGGCAGTAACTGGCGCACTGGATCTCGGCAAGCTACGGGCTTTTGAAGGCGTGCGTGAATACCCTTCCCGCATAAAATGCGCGACACTCGCCTGGCATGCCATGAAATCAGCGATCAACAAGGAGCCGGAACCGGCAACAACTGAGTAGAAACACGTATGTTTGGACACATGAATGAACCATTTTCGCTGTCGCGAGACGTGCAGGCCGTCATTATTCCCGCGGGCGAGGAATTGCAGCTGCCTGCCGGAACCCACGGCTTTATCACCCAGGCCCTGGGAGGCAGTTTCACGGTATACGTTGAGGGCAACCTGTTTCGAATCGCCGGAAAAGACGCCGATGCACTGGGTATGGAACCCATGGAAGCCCCTGAAATTCCTGAGAATGCGACCGATGAAGACATCGAAGCCGTTATCTGGCAGCAACTGAAAACCTGTTACGACCCGGAGATTCCGATCAATATCGTGGATCTCGGCTTGATATATCGCTGCCAGGTGCGCCATTTGGCCGATGGGCAACGCAGAGTGGACATCGACATGACCCTGACGGCACCCGGCTGCGGCATGGGCGAGATACTGGTACAGGATGCACAGGAAAAAGTTGCAATAATTCCGACGGTTTGCGAGGTAAACGTAGAATTAGTCTTCGATCCGCCCTGGAACCAATCGATGATGTCGGACGAAGCCAGGCTGCAGACAGGCCTGATGTAGATGTAAGTAAAAGTCACGAAAGGCGCGGCTTGCACTTTCCGCTAAGCTTTTCGTCCATGAAGACATTGACGCTACTTCGCCATGCCAAGTCTGACTGGAGCAATGCAGGCATGCATGACCATGATCGGCCGCTGTCTGCCCGCGGTCGCAGCGAAATCCCCACAATCGCCAAATGCATTCGCGGCGCAAACATTCGGCCATCGCTGATCGTCACCAGCAGCGCGATTCGCGCACGGGAAACTGCCAGGATTCTTGCGGCAGAACTCGGTTTTCCCGCAGAGTTCATTCAACAGGAAAAGTTGGCGTACCTCGCGACGGCCGAACAACTCAAAAAAATGATTGCCGCTCAGGATGACGGCTTTAACAGCATCATAATCGTTGGCCATAACCCGGGACTCAGCGACCTGGCTCAGGAGTTACTGCCCTGCAGTGCTGAAAGCCTGCCAACTTGCGGTGTCTTCGCCATGGAACTGGATACGGATTCCTGGGGCTTGCTCGATGGTGCAAAAGCGAAGATGCTGCTGAAGAAAAAGCCCGACCTCCCCATCAACAATAATGGCAATTAACATTCAGGTACGTTAACCGCCAGACCTCCCTTGGACGTTTCCTTGTAGACGTGTGACATATCCAGTCCGGTCTGTCGCATCGTTTCGATGACCTGGTCCAGCGATACTTTATGCGTGCCGTCCCCGTGCATTGCGAGCCTGGCCGCGTTTATCGCTTTCATCGCACCCATGGCGTTGCGCTCTATGCACGGTATTTGCACCAGGCCACCGATGGGGTCACAGGTCAGGCCCAGGTTATGCTCCATGCCGATCTCGGCAGCATTCTCCACCTGCCAGTTTTTACCGCCACGCGCGGCAACCAGTCCGGCTGCCGCCATGGAACAGGCCACACCAACCTCACCCTGGCAGCCCATTTCAGCACCGGATATCGAGGCATTCATCTTGTAGAGAATACCGATCGCGCCGGCGGCCAGCAGAAACCGCCGAATACCTGCCTGATCCGAACCCGAAACGAAGTTCTTGTAGTACAGGATAACGGCCGGAATGATACCGGCAGCGCCATTGGTCGGCGACGTCACAACCCGCCCGCCGGCTGCATTTTCTTCGTTGACGGCGATGGCATAGGTGTTTACCCAGTCCACCGTATCCATCGAATCGGGCTCGCGCTTCTCATTCAATGAGCGGAACATTCGAGCGGCGCGCCGGCGCACGCCCAGCCGCCCCGGCAGAACGCCGTCCGTACTCATTCCACGCCGAATACAGGCCTCCATCGCCACCCAGATTTCGTCCAGTTGCCGGTCGACGTCGGCGGCAGTTTGCCAGAACGTCTCATTGCTATGGACCAGCTCATCGATCGTCAAACCGTTTTCATGCGCCAGCGCCAACAGCGTTTTACCGCTTCGATACATGTAGGGCGGATTTCCGGTAAAAGCGGCCTGCTCCGGCTCATCATTGCGCGCGATGAATCCACCGCCGAGCGAAAAATAGTCTTCGGTGAGCAGCAACTTGCCGTCGCTGTCATAGGCCGAAAATCGCATGCCATTGGTGTGACGCTCGAGATGCTCGCTGAACAGGAAAACGAGATCGGTATCGGCATTGAACGGGATTTCATGCTCGTCAAGCAGCCTGAGCCTGCCCGTTTCTCTTATTTCATTCGTCCGCTCGGGAATCATGTCCGGGTCTATGCGTTCCGGCTCCTCGCCAGACAGGCCCAGTAATATCGCCGTATCGCTGGCATGGCCGCGCCCGGTCAGGGCCAGTGACCCGTAAAGATTGACCGCCATTCTGCCCACGCTCTCGAGGCCGAAACCGGATCGGACGTTAAGCGCAAATTTTCTTGCGGCCCGCATTGGACCGACGGTGTGGGAACTGGACGGACCCACACCGATCTTGAAGATCTCGAAAATACTGGTCGCCGCCATCGTCAGGGGCCCTTGTCAGTCCGTCGACAGCGACAGCAGTGACGCGTTGCCGCCGACGGCCGCGACATTGTTGCTGACCGTGAATTCGTTGGCGAAGCGGAACAGGTAATGCGGTCCGCCCGCCTTGGGACCGGTTCCGGAGAGGCCGCGGCCGCCAAACGGCTGTGAGCCGACAACGGCGCCTATCATGTTGCGGTTGATGTAGATATTGCCGGCGCCCGATGCTGCAACAAGCGCACGGGCATGCTCGTCTATGCGGCTGTGAATGCCCATCGTCAATCCGTAGCCCGTCGCATTCACCGCATTCACCACCTTTTGAAGATCCTGGCTGCGATAGGCAAGGACATGCAGGACCGGCCCGAATACCTCGCGCTGAAGTACGTCAATCGAATCTATCGTGAAGGCACTGGGTGCGAAAAACGTGCCGCCCGCGGTAGCTTTTGGCAATTTGCACTCGTGTACCAGTTTTGCGGCAGTACGCATGTAATCTGCATGCTGATTCAGGATAGCAAGCGCCTCGGCATCAATTACCGGGCCTACATCGGTGGCGAGCGAAGCGGGATCACCGATTTGCAGCTCCTCCATATAGCCGGCGAGCAAGTCCAGTACGCGCGGGGCAATATCTCTTTGCACGCAAAGCAGGCGCAATGCCGAACAGCGCTGGCCGGCACTATTGAACGCCGAATACACCGAATCGAGAACGACCTGCTCCGGCAAAGCCGAGCTATCGACAATCAACGCATTTTGCCCGCCGGTCTCGGCGATAAGCACTGGAATTGCGCCATCCCCGGCAGCCAGCGTGCGGTTGATGAGTCGTGCCGTTTCGGTCGACCCAGTAAAGGCCACACCGGCAATTGCCCGATTGCTCACAGCACGGGCACCGATAACGGCCCCATCCCCAGGGAGAAAATGCAGTACGCCTGCGGGTACTCCCGCTTCCAGCAGCAGTTCGATCGCGCGA
>DATCZF010000149.1:0-5843 GCA_036526055.1 Woeseiaceae bacterium | reverse complement strand
GTCAGTGATGCCGACATCAGCGGCACACTGCGAAACGAGCCGGTAGAAGCCACGGGCTCCCTGCAGATCGAGGGCGACAACCTCAATTGCGAGCAATGTGTCGTGGTGTTCGATCGCAATCGCGTCGAAGTCGACGGCAGTTACTCGCCGAATGCCATCGATATCACGCTTGCAGTCGACGCTCCCAACCTTGCGGTTCTCTGGCCGGGCCTTGCCGGCAGCCTGCACGGTGACGGCAAGCTCGCAGGGACCCTGTTAACGCCGCGCTTCACCGGCGAGATGCGTGGCAGCAATCTGCAGCTTGACGCCTGTACGCTGCAGGACCTCGATGTGAAGGGTGCCGGCGACACCGCCAGCGCCTTCGAGGTGATCGCCAAACTCAGCGGCATCACCTGCGATGAAAGGGCGCTCGGTAACCTGCTCGCCGAAGGGCGCGGCACGATCGAGGCGCTCGATTTCGATCTCGACTGGCAATCGCCCTGGGGACGCCTGACGACCGCCGGCAATGCGCAGCAACAGGACGGAAGGATTCAGGTCTCGCTCAGCCGCGGCGCCCTGGAAGAACCCAATTCCGGCACCTGGATACTTCAGGACACGCTGACACTGGGCCTTAAGGGCAGCGATATCGAGGTCGGCGCTAACGAATGGCGAAACGGTGAGAGTTCGCTCCGTGTCTCGTCGCTGCAAAGTTCTGCGAGTCGCACCACCCTGGTGGCGGCGATCGATCAGCTGCCGCTGGCGCTCGCCAACCCGTTGTTGCCGTCAAACATTGCGCTGCGCGGTACCGCCACGGCGACGGTTGATCTGATACGCGATGGTGATGCCTGGCGAGGCACGCTCGACTGGCAACAGCAAGGCACCGTGCTGACGGTCACCGAGGCCAACAACGGAATCACCGAGGTCGTCATTCCACGCGCCGAAGCGCATGGGGAGGCCGGCGACGATGGCCTCAGCCTGAACGCGGCGCTGGCGATCGAACCCGGTGTCACCGCGGACATCAATGTCAGCCTCGACCGGCTGGCCGATGACGCCGAGCTGACCGGTGAGCTCAGCCTGCGCGGCAGCGAGTGGGACTGGATTCCGGCGCTGCTGCCCGACATCGACAGGTTCGAGGGCGACATCAGTGCACAATTGAGCGCTCGAGGGGTCGCGTCGGCGCCTGCACTTAGCGGCAAGCTCGAGTGGCAGAACGGCAGCCTGCTGGTGCCTGCCGTCAACGTGCCGATCACCGCGATTAACGTCACGCTGACAGGCGCCTCGGCAGGTTCGGCCAGCCTGCAGGGCACAGCAAATGCCGGTGACGGCACGCTCACGATCGACGGCGAATTCAACGACCTGATGCTGGCCGAACGTTCCCTGACCCTGACGCTCGGCGGCAGTAACGCCGAGCTGATCAACTGGCCCGAGTACCGCGTCTGGGCCTCGCCGCAAATCGTCGTGCGCGGCAGCAGCGCCGGCTGGACCGCCAGCGGCGATGTCACCGTGCCACGCGCCGAGATCCTTATCGTCGAGATTCCCGAGGAAACCGTCACGCCCTCAGCCGACGTGCGCGTGATTGGCCGCGAAGCCGAACCGGAGGTGCCCACGCGCTACAGCGGCGAGGCGCGCCTGACGCTCGGCAAGCAGGTGCACATAAGCGCCTTCGGCCTGGATACGCGGCTCGAGGGCAGTCTGCTCCTCAGGCAACCGCAGGACCGGCCGCTGGCCGCCGAGGGACAGGTGTCGCTCAAAGGCGGCGTTTTCTCGGCGTACGGCCAGCGCCTGAAAATCGAGCAGGGCACCCTGACCTTCACCGGTCCGCTGGATGACCCGATCGTCGATGTGCGCGCGGTGCGTACGATCGAAACGGCGACGGGCACCGTGAAAGCGGGCATTCACCTGCAGGGTCGCGCGTTGAACCTCGGCTCGAGCGTGTATGCGGAGCCGCAGATGGCGGAAGCGGATGCCCTCTCCTACCTGATGATTGGCCGGCCGGTTAACCAGGCAAGCAGCGCGGAAGGCAGCCAGCTGTCCAATGCCGCGACCGCGCTGGGCATGCGCCAGGCCTCGCGCATCACCGAGCAGATCGGCCAGGCGCTGGGCCTCGACCAGCTGTCGCTCGCCGGTGACGGCGGCGAAAACGCGGCGCTCGTCGCCGGCAAGCAACTCAACTCGCGCCTGTACGTGCGTTATGCCTACGGCGTCTTTAGCCGTATCGGTACCCTTTTGCTGCGCTACCGCCTGTCACAACGGCTGACGCTCGAGGCCGGCGCCGGCGAGGCGCATTCGATCGACCTCCTGTACTCGGTCGAGAAGCCCTGACGGCATGAATCGTTGCTGCGCTGCGGCCAGCGATGAACGGCAAACGGGCGGTCCTGATGCCTTCCGGGCTATACTCGGGGCAGGATTTCGACGAGGCACCTGCCAATGAAAAATATCATCATCATCGTAGTCGCCCTGGCCGTTCTCGATATCGCCCTGTTCGGCTGCCTGTACCTGTTCGAGGCCATGGAGACAGCGACGATCAAAGACATGCTGACAAAATCGCTGTCCGGGATCGTATTACTCGGCGCCTGCGCCGCGGCAATCAGCCTGCTGACCGGCTCGAAAAAGTAGCCCTATTGGAGCACCGCCGTGACCGGCGGCTGGCTGCAGGTTCCCGAATACGCCAGGTTCGCCGCCGATTTTTTTATCCTGCGGCGCGAGCGGCCCTACGTGCTGGGGCTCGTCACCAACGACACCTGCAACCTGCACTGCATCGACTGCCGGGTTGCCAACACCTGGCACTACAACATGACCTTCGACGAGGTGCGCTCGCACCTCGAGCGCTATTACGCCAGGGGCGTGCGTTTTCTCTACCTCGAGGGCGGCGAGCCGTATCTGTGGCGTGACGGCAAGCGCCGGATTCGCGACGTCATACGGCTGGCCCACGATATCGGCTACCTGCGCGTTCACCTCTACACCAACGGCACCATCCCGCTGGATGCGCATCCCGACTTCACCTGGATCAGCATCGACGGTACTGGCGATACCTTCAAAAAGATTCGCGGCATTTCCCTGGAGCGCGTGTTGCGCAACGTGCGCGGCTTTGCTGAGCCGCATGCGATCGTGCACGTCATCAACGCGATCAACTACCGCGAAATTCGCGCGTTTCTCGACTACTGCCAGGCCGAGCTGCCGAACACGCCGGTGCTGTTCTACTTTCATACGCCCTACTACGGCATCGACGAGCTTTACCTGTCAGAACAGCAGCGCCGGGATGCCGTTGACACGATCATGGCCTGCAAGCGTGACGGGCTGCCGGTACTCAATTCGAAACCCGCCCTCGATGCCTATCTCGAGGGTAACCCCGACCTGCCGGTCGGATACTGGTACGTCGTCGATCAGACCGGCGATTACCGTTGCTGTCGCGTGGCCGGTAATCCCGACATCTGCCGCGACTGCGGTTACACCACCTGCAACGAAATGCTGCTCGCGCGCGACTGGAATCCTGAGGCGATCGCTTCGATGTTGCGCATGTTCTGATGCATTCACGCTTGACTGCCCTTTACAATGCACGTCAAGTCGAAGAGATTGTTTCGTCGAGCCGCCCGCTGGTTGCATGACCGGGGGCCGCGACGCTGAAGGACACGCCCGGGAATGAGCATAAACAACACTGATGACAGCGGCGTTATCGTCGATGGTGATACGGACGTCACGCCGATTGAGCGTGCCGCCAGCCACCGTGGCGATGCGCGCGTGCTGCTCGACCTGCTGCCCTACCTCCGTCCGCACAGCGGCCGTATCGGGCTCGCGCTCGCGCTGATCCTCGCCGCCAAGGTTGCCAACCTTGTAGTACCGATGATCCTGAAGCGCATCGTTGATGGCCTGAACGTCGAGCCTTCGCTGATGCTTCTGCCGGTGGCGCTGCTGGTTGCCTATGGCGCGGCGCGCGTCGGCGTCACCCTGTTCAGCGAACTGCGCCAGGTGGTCTTCGCCCGGGTGCTCGCACGCAGCTCGCGTGAAATTACGCTGAAAGTATTCCGTCACCTGCACGCACTGAGCCTGCGTTTTCACCTCGGCCGGCGCACCGGCGGCATTGCCCGGGACATCGAGCGCGGCAGCACCTCGGTGTCCGAACTGCTCGACTGGACGTTGTACACGATCGTGCCAACCGTGATCGAGGTCTTCCTGGTCACCGCCGTGCTGGTGTGGGCTTATGACTGGGGCTTTGCGGGTATCACGCTGGCCACGCTGGTCGCCTACATGATCTGGACGTTTGCAATCACCGAATGGCGCACGCGTTACTACCGCGCCGCGGTCGAGGCCGACACCCGCGCCAACGAGCGCGCCGTCGATTCATTGCTCAACTACGAGACGGTCAAGTACTTCAATAACGAGCGCCACGAAGCTGCCCGCTATGACGAAAACCTGAAGACGCTCGAGGACGCCAGGGTCAAGGCCTTAAAGACGCTGGCGGTACTCAACCTCGGGCAGACCATCGTGATCTCGATCGGCGTAACCGCGATGATGTGGCGCGCCTCTGCCGGTGTGGTCGCCGGAACGATGACCATTGGCGACCTGGTGCTCGTCAACGCCTACCTGCTGCAGCTCTCCGGGCCGCTGTTCCTGCTCGGCATGATGTATCGCGAAGTCAAGCAGGCGCTGACCAACATGGAACGATTGTTCGGCCTGCTGGACGAACGGCAGGACGTGCAGGATCGCGACGGCGCCGTGCCGCTCGTCACCGTGCAACCCGCGGTCCAGTTTGTCGACGTGGAATTCAGCTATGACGAACGCCGCCGAATCCTGCATAGCGTCAGTTTCGAGATACCGCCGGGCGGCTGGATTGCCGTGGTGGGCCATTCCGGGGCCGGCAAATCGACCCTGACCCGCCTGCTCTATCGCTTCTACGATATCAGCGCCGGCAGTATTCGTATCGATGGCAGGGATATTCGCGATTACACCCAGGCGAGCCTGCGCGCCGCCATCGCGATCGTGCCGCAGGACACCGTGCTGTTTAACGACACGATTTTTTACAACATTCGCTATGGCCGCACCGACGCCACGCGAGAAGAAGTCGAGGCCGCGGCACGCGCCGCGCACATTCACGATTTCATCGTCAACATGCCGGATGGCTATGACACCGAGGTCGGTGAACGCGGCCTGAAACTGTCCGGCGGCGAAAAGCAGCGTGTTGCGATTGCCCGTGCGCTGTTGAAAAACCCGCGCATCCTGATCTTCGACGAAGCGACCTCCTCGCTCGATTCGGCCTCGGAGAAATCCATACAGGCGGAACTCGATCGCATCGCCGTCGGCCGCACGACACTCAGCATCGCGCACCGGCTGTCGACCGTGATGAACGCCGACCTGATCCTCGTCATGGATGGTGGCAGCATCGTCGAGCGCGGCACGCACGCGGACCTGCTCGCCGCCGACGGCGCATATGCAAAGATGTGGCGCCTGCAGCAGGAAGAACGCCGTCGGGAGATTCCGACATAGCTGCGTGAGTGTGAAAGCAGAGCACAAACGACCAAGGAACTGCTAGCGCCGAATTCCGCCTGACTGCCTACTTGTGCTGCCCTGTGTCGCTTATCTTCGCCTTGAATGCGCCCAGACTTTTCATCAAGAACTGCCCGGCGACCCGGCCTAGCCCAACTAATCCCCGCCACCCGTAGGGGAACAGGAGCACCGTCATATACCGGCGCCGCTCTATCGGCCACTCGTCCTGCCACAGTTCCTCGGAGCCCAGGAATTCATACCTGTGCACCCCATGGTCTGCGCAATAATGAAATGTCTCCACGGTCAGATCAAACCCGGGCGAGGAACGGGCAAATACGTCGTCATAACCGAGTTTCAATATCCACAGGGTTTCATATTCCAGC
>DATCZF010000148.1:0-2719 GCA_036526055.1 Woeseiaceae bacterium | reverse complement strand
CCAGCGTGGGTACCTGAAAAACATTCAGGATTACGAGCTGGCATTCGGCATCGGGCCGGCGGGCACCGGCAAGACCTATCTTGCCGTTGCCAGCGCCATCGACGCGCTGGAGAACGAGCGCGTACGGCGCATCGTGCTGGTCAGGCCAGCCGTCGAGGCCGGCGAAAGGCTCGGTTTCCTGCCCGGCGACATGTCGCAAAAAGTCGATCCCTACCTGCGGCCGATGTACGACGCCCTTTTCGATATGCTGGGTCCCGAACGGGTTGGCAGGTTGATCGAGAAGAATGTGATCGAGATCGCACCGCTGGCCTTCATGCGAGGCAGGTCACTGAACGAGTCCTTCATCATTCTCGACGAGGCGCAGAATACCAGTGTCGCGCAAATGAAAATGTTCCTGACGCGCATTGGGTTTGAGTCGCGGGCTGTCGTCAATGGCGATATCACGCAGATTGACCTGCCGTCAGGTCAGCAGTCAGGGCTGACCAACGCGATCGACATCCTGCGCCATGTAAAAGGCGTTGCCTTTACGTTCTTCAGTCCGAAAGATGTCGTCAGGCACCACCTGGTACAACGCATTGTCGAAGCGTATGAGTCGAGCGAGCCACCCGATGAGCGGTCGCCGCGTAAACCGCGGGGCTGATATCTCGATGACGATCAACCTGCAGGTGGTCGCAGAAACCGACGGACTACCCTCCGCGGATGAACTGGAAAACTGGCTGGGCGAAGTGCTGCGCTCGACGGACAGCCCGCCGGCGGAAGTGACGGTGCGCATCGTCGGGGAAGACGAAAGCCGCGAGCTGAATGCGCGGTTTCGCCACAAGGACAAAGCCACCAACGTATTGTCGTTTCCGGCAGTGACTGTACCGGGATTGCCTGCTCGTGCAGCCGGGACGCTGGGCGATCTCGTCATCTGTGCTCCCGTGGTTGCCCGCGAAGCCACACAGCAGGGCAAGGCTGTCAGGGCACATTGGGCGCACATGCTGGTCCATGGCACGTTGCACCTGCTGGGCTTCGATCATCTCGAGGAAGCGGAGGCGCAGCGAATGGAAGGCCTGGAGCGACAAATCCTGGCAGGCTGCGGATTTGCCGATCCCTATGCTGATAGTGACGCTTGAGCTGGTACAATAGCGAACGAGGCCGGCAGACAATACGAAGGTAGACATATTTTTCGATGAACGACAAACCCCCTAGTACCAACGGCGCGGGGAACCCGAGCATTTTTCGACGCGTGCTGCGCGCGCTGCGAGGTGAGCCCTGGAGCCGTAATGAAATCCTCAACTTCCTGTCCGAATCCAGGGCCGAATTCGATACCGAAGAACACAATATGATCGAGGGGGTGCTCGAAGTCTCCGAGACCCAGGTTCGTGACGTCATGATTCCGCGCTCGCACATGGTCGTGCTGGAGCCGGACCAGAGCCTCGATGAGCTGCTGGGCATCATCATTGAGTCCGGCCATTCGCGCTTCCCGGTGATCGGCGAGGATCGCGACGAGGTCCTCGGCATCCTGCTGGCCAAAGACCTGTTGCGGTATTACCAGGAACAGTCGGCAGAAACTTTCGATATTCATAACTTCATTCGGCCTGCGTCGGTGATTCCGGAGTCGAAAAGACTGAATGCCCTGCTCAAGGAGTTCCGCACGAGCCGCAACCATATGGCGATCGTGGCGGATGAGTACGGCGGTGTTGCCGGGCTGCTGACCATCGAAGACGTGCTCGAGGAGATCGTGGGCGATATCGATGACGAGCACGACATTGAGGAGCTGGAATTTATTCAGTCCGACGGGGAGCGCGACGGCGAAGTCAGCTACACCGTGCTGGCGCTGACCCGAATAGAAGACTTCAACGAGTATTTCGACTGCGAATTGTCTGACGAAGAGTTTGACACCATCGGCGGTCTCGTTCTGCACGAGCTGGGACGCTTGCCGCGGCGAGGGGAGCGACTCGAGTACGGCGGATTCCGCTTTCGCGTATCGAAGGCCGATCGCCGCAGAATCGACAGCCTGCAGGTGCAACGAATTGTCGACAATGCACCAGTTGAGACCCAGTAACATCCTCGACCGGCTGCTGCGCCTGCGCCCGGCCGCCAGGTACCCGGCATTCGCACTCTGCGGCGCCCTGACGGCACTGGTCTTCGCGCCCGCCGGCCTTTACCTGCTGGCGCCCCTCCTGCTACTGCCAATTCTCTGGTCTTGTTTGTGTGACCGCTCGAGGGTCGCGGCCAAAAACGGGTTTTTCTACGGTGTCGGCCTGTTCCTGGCAGGCACCTATTGGCTGTATATCTCCATTCATGTTTTCGGCCAGGCACCGTTGATCCTGGCAATAGCGCTGATGATCGCGCTGGTGCTGCTCATGGCCCTGTACTACTCGCTGGCGGCCGGGCTGATGGCCTATGTCGCGGCGGGAAGCGCCTGGCGGCTGTTGCTGGCGGCACCCGCAGTGTGGGTGCTGCTCGAATGGTTACGCGGCTGGCTATTCACCGGTTTTCCCTGGCTGACGATGGGCTACAGCCAGATCGACTCCGTGCTGTCGGGCTGGGCGCCGCTTCTTGGCGTGTACGGCGTCAGTGCGGCGCTGTTGCTCAGCACTGCTGCGATTCCGCTGCTGCTGCGGGCACCGCGCGCGAGCCGGCTGCCGCCAATCACCCTGGTCCTGCTGCCCTGGCTTGCTGGCTGGGGGCTCGGGTACATTCAGTGGACCACCCCGAGCGGTGAGCCCGTGAT
>DATCZF010000147.1:0-5119 GCA_036526055.1 Woeseiaceae bacterium | reverse complement strand
TGTGTACTTTCCCGTTGCCCTGAATTAGTCTCGACCAAGGCCACAGGCTGACCGCACAGGGGTTCGCGATGGCGATGAGCCAGGAACACGCTTCACCGAGCAGGCTTCGCCATGTACTGACCATGGTCGTGCTGTGCGTGTCCGGGGGGACCATCTACAACGTCGTTTACGTCTTCGAGGTCTATTACATTCCGACCCAGGAGGCGCTGCAGCTGACCAAGAGCCAGATGGGCATGCTGCTGGGCGTCTTCGGCGCCACTTCATTGTTGTCTTACGGCCCCGGCGGCTGGCTGGCAGACCGCTTCTCTTCCAGAAAACTGATCACGCTTGCGATGCTGATCACCGGTGGCACCGGTTTTTACTACGCGACGTTTCCCAGCTACCCGGTCGCGCTCGCGCTGCATGCTTTCTGGGGTATATCGATTTCACTGGTTTTCTGGAACGCGATGATTCGTGCGGTGCGCAACTGGGCGCCGAGCGAAAAGCAGGGCAGGGCTTTTGGCTTTCTCGAGGCCGGGCGGGGTTTTTCGGGTACGCTGGGTGCAACGCTGCTGCTGGGCGTATTCACGTGGATGGGCAGTACGCGAATGGCGCTGGCGACGGTGATCATGAGCTGGTCGGTAATCATCTGCCTGACCGGCATTGCCGCATGGCTGGTGCTCGAGGACGATACGCCAGCCAGGACGGTCAACGGTGACGGCAAGGCCCATGGGGTCGGCTGGCGCGAGGTCATGGCGGTGTTGCGCATGCCGGCGGTATGGCTGATTTCGATGGTGCTGCTGGCGACCAATACCGGCTTCTGGACCACTTACTATTTCACGCCCTATGCTTCTGAAGTGTTCCTGCTGAGCGTCGCAATCGCCGGCATGATTGCCCTCGGGCGTAACTGGATGAACCCGATCGCACCGTTTATCGCGGGTTTTATTGCCGATCGATTTGGCATTTCGCGGACTTCGACGGCGCTGCTCCTGATCATGACGATCAGTTTTGCCCTGTTTGCGATCACTCCGCCGCTGGCATCGCTGTTGCCGCTGGTGTTGCTGAACATCGCTATCGTCGCTCTCAGCATTTACGCGTTACGCGGTATCTACTTTGCCCTGCTGGACGAACAGGCCATCCCGATTGCGGTGACCGGCACCGCGGCAGGCGTCGCTTCGGTCATCGGCTTTACCTGCGATATCTATATGCCGATCGTCGGCGGTGCCATACTCGATGCGCTGCCTGGGCTTCCCGGCTACCGTGTCCTGTTTGCCGGCGCCAGCGTGGTTTCGGCACTGGGCACCCTGGCGGCATGGCGCCTGATGAAAAATCGCAGGCAACTGCTGACCGTTGCCGCGGCACAATAATAATAAGCAGGTCATCGCCTCATTGGCGGGGGGAGTTGAACTCTAATTTCAAAGCGGTGAGACTTGGACGCTATGGCCCGCCCGGAAAAAAGCGGGCCGCCGAAGCAGGCGTAAACGTGGGGAGTAATTGATGAGTGACAGAGCGGTCCGCAGGGGACGAAAGGCGAGGCACGAGAGCCCGCCGGTGGCATCCGCGATCAAGCCCGGAATGACAGGTGGGGCCTACCGCCCCCTCAGCGAGCACGACATCGAGCAAATTCACCAGGCGGTGCTCGAGGTACTCGAAACCATCGGTATCGCGGACGCGATTCCGATCGTCGAGGAGCATGCCCTGAAACAGGGCTGCTGGATGAATGACAAAGGCCGGCTGTGTTTTCCGCGGGCACTGGTCGAAGACATCATTGCGTCGACCGCAAAAGAACTGACCTTCATGGGACAGGATTCGCGGCATGATCTGCACCTCGGCGATCAGCGTGTGCACACCTATGGTGGTGGCGAGGCCGTCACGATGCTGGATGTCGGCGCGAAAAAATTCCGGCCGTCCACGCTACCCGACGTTTACGATGCGGCGCGTCTTGTCGACAAGCTCGACAACATTCACGCGTTCTCCCGCCTGATTGTCGCAACCGAAATGACCGGGCGCTTCGCCTGCGACCTGAATACGGCGTATGTGAGCGCTGCGGGTACGGCGAAGCACACCGCGTTGACTTTTGGTGACGCCAGGAACGTCGAGCCGACGCTCGAAATGCTGTACATGATTGCCGGCGGCAAGGACAAGTTCCTGGAACGGCCCTTCGCCCATGGTGGCGGTTGCGCCATCGTTTCGCCGCTGCGCTACAGCCAGGAAAACTGCGAGGTCTGCATCGAGTCGACCAAGTTCGGGGCGCCGGTGTGGATCGTGACCGCACCGCAGGCCGGGGCGACGGCACCCGCCGCATTGGCGGGGACGCTGGTGCAGGTCACGGCCGAGGCGCTGGCCTGCCTGTTGATGATCAACCTGGTGGTGCCGAAGTACCCGGTGATCATGGGGCCCTGGCCGTTCGTTTCCGACCTGCGCACCGGCGCGTTCACCGGGGGCGGCGGCGAAGAAGCGATCGTCTCGGCAGCGGCCGGGCAGATCATGAACTGGTACGGGCTGGTCAGTTCTGTCGGTGCGGGCATGACCGATGCCAAGTCGCCCGACAACCAGGCGGGTTACGAGAAGGCGATCGCCGTGTTGCTGGCGGCACAGGCGGGCACCAACAACGTGTCGGAGTCCGCGGGCATGATGGGCAGCCTGATGGGGCTGAGTTTTGAATCGCTGGTGATCGATAACGACATGCTCGGCACGGTGATGCGCACAGTGCGTGGTATCGAGGTCAACGAGGAAACGCTGTCAGTCGATATTATTCGCAGCGCTATTGCGGGCGAAGGGCACTACCTGCGCCAGGACCAGACCTTGTCGCTGATGCGCACGGAGTACGAATACCCGAAGCTGGCTGATCGGCGCACGCCCAACGACTGGGTCGATGCCGGCTCACCCGATATTCGTGAACAGGCGGCCGAGCGCGTGAAGGAAATCCTTTCGACACACTACCCCGAGTACATTCACCCGGACGTCGATAAAAAGATACGCGAGAAGTTCAAGATCGAGTTGCCGCGCGAGTACATGTTCGCCTCCAGCGGCCGCTGGTAGTCAGCGCGACGAATATCAGGTCGTGACAGCGACCTGCCTTTTTGCGCGCCAGTCGGCGATCGCGAACGGCAGGTAGAAGATCGTGAACAGTCCCAGCGCGAGGAACTCCGCCCAGAACAGGTACCACGGCCACGGACCCATCATGTCGAGGATGCTGGCCGACGCCGGCTTGCCCAGCGTGTACATGTAATTGCTGCCAATCAGCAGGTTCACGCCGGTGACCAGCACCATGTAGATGTTGGCGGCGAACAGCGCTTTCCAGATGGACCTCCACGTCGGGCGATAACCTTCGATGACTGTCATGAAGGTCATGACGATGATGATCATGCCGTGGGCGGCGATGGTCTGAATGGCGCGGAAATGCGGCAGTCCATACTCGCCGGCATCGGGTGTCAGCACCGTCTGTGTGGCGCCCGCCAGACCAATGAAAAAGATGATTTCGTAAATTCGATAGCTGCGCGTAATCAGGATCAGGATCGAACACCAGGCGCTGATCGAGCAGGCATGCAATGGCAGGTGCTTCTGGATCGTCCAGGTGCCGTGGTAGACGTTCCAGCTATGCCAGGAAATCTCGATCAGCAGGAAGACGCCAAGCATCAGGAGCCTTGCGTTGCGTTTGCTGGTTTCCGTGGGGTTCTTCCAGCCCCAGATCAGGAAAGCGACTGCGCTGGCGATGATCGCCATCGACAACAGGTGGGCGTCGCCAAACAACTCAAAGGCTGGCCCGCTGTAGTGATATTCGAAGTACTGTTCCATGGCGCCATAAAATATCAGAAAACGGCACGGTGACCATGCTGCAGCGCGATGCTGCTGCCATAGTCTGGGCGGCAAGTGCTGCAGGCCGCTCGCCTCACCCCCGCTGAACTGTCATTATCGAACCTGAATGTATGTTGCCAACGTCGTCTATCGGAGACGTACCATGAACAAAAACACGTGTCTCTTGCTGGTGTCACTGGGCGCCATTTTCAGCGCAGGACCTGTCTGCGCCAGTTATGGCATTTATGTCGGTCGCAACCTGACGGCGGACGGCAGCGTGTTCCTCGGCGGCAGCGGCGACGAGGTATCCAGCCACTGGCTCGAGATCGTGCCGGCAAAGGATCACCCAGAAGGCGCGACGATCACGGTGGGCGTGGACGAGACCGCGGTGCTGCCCGGCGTATTCATCGAGATTCCGCAGGTGCGCCATACGTTTCGCTATATCACGATGAACTACTCGGACTTCGAGGGTTTTCCGCCGCCGCTGACCAACGGCGGCCTCAACGAGCATGGTGTTGCGGCCCGCGATATCTGGAGCGACTCGCGTGACGAGCTGATCGCAATGACGCCGAATCCCCAGAAAGGGCCGAACTACAGCGACCTGTCGCGCATCGTCATGGAACGGGCGCGCACGGCCGAAGAGGCCGTGGACATTGTTGGCGAGCTGATAGACACCTGGGGCTACTCGTCCTACGGCGGCAACTCGCACCTGTTTGCCGACAGCAAGGAAGGCTGGGTCTTGATCGACTATGCCGGTGGCAAGGGCCTGTGGATCGCGAGGCGGCTCGGGCCCGATGAAGTGTTTATGTCTTACCCCGGCCACGTCGGGCCGATACCGCTCGACTTCGAAAAGCACCGCGACTTCAAGGGTTCGGCCAACTTCGTCCAGTTCGCGATCGAGCAGGGCTGGTACGACCCCAAAAGCGGCGAGCCGTTCAACCCCGACCTCATCTACGGTACCGGCGATGTGCGACCCGCACGCATCGAACTGGTCGACGAACTGAAAGCCGCAGCGCCGGTCACCCTGCGAATGATGCTGGACAAGGTACGCGATCCACGCGTCTCGAAAGACTCGACCGGCTATGGCCAGGTCGCACACCTCAGGCAGGGCGTCAAAGACGAACTGCGAACGCTGTGGGTGGCGCCGACCGGCTCGGTGACGGCGCCATTCATTCCCTGGCGCACCGGGGTTACTGCGGTGCCCCCCGAGTACGGCAAGCACCGTTACCTGACCAAGGGCGAAGCAACGCGATTTGTTACCAAAGACTGGCAGATGCAGGAGGCGACGCTCTTTGCCGGGCGCCTGTTCAAGCGACTGATGTATTACACCTGCGAGCGCCCG
>DATCZF010000146.1:0-3762 GCA_036526055.1 Woeseiaceae bacterium | reverse complement strand
CGAATTCCCAACTCGAGGCCTACGCCCGTGTAGTTGCCGGTGGCGCTGATGCGCACATCCTCGTACTCCTTCGAGTCGAGGTACTGCGAGTGTCGATCCAGGGTGCCGACGATGCCGCGAATCGCGCCCTCGACAAGCGTGTCGTCATCGATCGGTTCCATGTACTCGGCGCGCACCCGGTCCATCACCTCGGCGATCTGCCGGGTCTGTTCCTCGCTGAGCCCGTGACTGTGCGTTGCGCGCGCGCCTCGCTCGGCCAGCAGTTGTCCGCCCAGCGGCAATGCCAGCCCCATGATGAGGCCGATGGCCAGGACCAGCAGGCCCCGTGTTTTTAATGACATACGCAATACCTCAACCGCCGGGCCGCGCTGCGCGCGAGCGCCGACGATAACACAGCCGGGCAGGCGCCGGCAGCCGGGTCGCCGCTAGTTGGCCCGCGGTTTTCGCGTCACCCAGCGGTGCGGGTCAACCGCTTTGGTGCCTTCCCGAATTTCGAAATACAGGCTGGTGCGCAGCTGTCCGCCGCTGTCGCCGACCGTCGCAATGACATCGCCCGGCCCGACCAGCTCGCCGCTCTGCCGCAGCAGCGTGTCGTTGTGCCCATACAGGCTCATGTAACCCTCGCCATGGTCGACGATGATCAGCAGGCCCAGGCCTGCCAGCCAGTCGGCAAACACCACGCGACCGTGGTAAATGGCTCGAACCTCCCGTCCGCGTGGCGCGCCGAGCACCACGCCATTCCACTTTAATTCGCCACTCGCCCTGGGTTGCCCGAAGTCACTCA
The DNA here is from genome assembly GCA_036526055.1 of Woeseiaceae bacterium. GTDB lineage: Bacteria > Pseudomonadota > Gammaproteobacteria > Steroidobacterales > Woeseiaceae > JAHEFE01. The sequence continues at coordinate 2,978 of DATCZF010000146.1, read as the reverse complement.
GCAACTCTCCCGCAACCGGCCAGGTCAGCCGGCCACGATGTTTGCTGAACGGCTCTTCCGAGCCAATCGGATAATCCGCCAGGATGCTGCCGAGCTCCGCGACCAGTCGTGCCAGGTCGCGCTCCTGTTGCTCCAGTCGCTGTACTTCGCCGCTTTCGCTGTTGATCTGTTGCTGTAACGAGGCCAGCGTTGTCTGCCGCCCCTCGAGCGCGGCGCCGAGCGCCGCCAGCTCCTGGTTGCGCTCGCGCGCCAGCGCCGCGAGCTGCGCCTCTTCCGCCTCGACCTCTGCGCCGAGCCGGTTGAGCTCAGCCAGCTTGGCGCTCACCGCCTGTATCTGCTCGCCGCGATATTTGCTCAGATACTCGTAGTAGCGGAGCATTCGCCCCAGCGTCGCCGGATCCTGCTGGTTTAGCAGCAGCCGGGTTCGCTCCTGGCGGCCGTTCATGTAAGCCGATCGCGCCTGGCTTGCGAGTTGCTCCATTTCCGCGCGCAGCGCTTTTTCGCGAACTGACTTTTCTGCGGCAACCCGGGCCTGGCGGGCCTCACTGCGCTTGCGCTCTGCCTCGATGGCGGCAAGTTTCTTGCGCATTGCCTCGATAGCCTGCTCGTCTTTTTTCAGCGCCCGCGAGAGCTTGTCTCGCTGTGCCGCGCTGTCGCCGATGCTCTGTTTCAGGCGGCCGATGCGTGAACGGAGCTCTTCCAGCTCGACTTCGCGAGCCCGGGTCTCCGGGTCGTCCTGTGCAGACAGCGGCCGCGGCCAGGTGGCGGCCAACAGCAGGAGCAGGAAGAAAACGGCGATACGCATCATAGGGCAGGCAGTTTAGAGCCTTTACCCGCGGCCGCCAAAGGGGATCGACAAAATCGCTCCCCGGCGCCCGTTTTCAGTCGGCGGCAGGCGGCCGGCGCTGGTATACTTCGCCCCCTGAATGGTGACTGCGGGCGCCTGCGCGGCTCGAACTGGTAAGGATTGTATGGACAGGTTTTTCGAATTCGCCAATAACCACACGCTGCTGGTTGCCGCGCTGTTCGGCAGCTTCTTCCTGGCGATTTTCAGCGAACTCAGGCGCAAGGCGCAGGGCCTGATAAACCTCGATGCACAAAGCTCGGTCGGGCTGATCAACCAGGGCGCCGCCATCATTGATTTGCGCAGCCAGGAAGCTTTCTCGCGCGGCCATATCGTCAACGCCCGCAACGTACCGATGGCTGACCTCGAGGCTCGAAGAGACCTTATTGAAAAGCTGAAGGGCGATCCGATACTGTTTGTCTGCGAACACGGCAACACCTCCGTGCGCGCGGCACAGTCGTTGCGCAAGGAGGGCTTTGATGCCGTCTTTAGCCTGAAGAGCGGCCTCGCGGCGTGGTCGCAGGCCGGTCTGCCGCTCGTCACTGCCAGCAAGAAAGGCAAGAAGAGCCAGAAGGGCCAAAAGGGCCAGTGAGCTCGGCGCCCGAGCGCGGATACATGACGATGCCTGCCAGGATTTTGATTTATACGTCGCCGTTTTGCATGCACTGTCATGCGGCGCTCGCGCTGCTCGAGCGCAAGGGAGTCGATGTTGAACAAATCAACGTGGCAATGGTTCCCGGTGCGCGCGCCGAGATGGTCGAAAGGAGCGGTCGCCGCTCCGTCCCGCAGATTTTTATTGATGGAGAACATATCGGCGGCAACGATGAGCTCAGGGCGCTGGATGTTTCCGGCGAACTCGACAGGCGGCTGGGGCTCGCAGGTGCCCGCGCCTCGTAACAAAAATTAACTCGTAATGAAACTCGACAGGTAGAAAAGCACATGACAAAAAAAGCGAAGTCCCCGGAACGCCAGGTTGGCATTCAGAAAATTTACGTCAAGGATTTCTCCTTTGAATCGCCACAAAGCCCGGATGTTTTTGCCGGCGGCAAGGAGTGGAAGCCGCACAGCAGCCTTAACCTTCGCAGCGCCCACAAACAGATCAAGGAGAAGGAAAATCTCTTCGAAATCGTTCTGACGATCACCGTGGAAACAAAGCAGGACGACACCGCCCTGTTCCTGGTCGAGGTTCAGCAGGCCGGCGTTTTCCAGATCACCGGCTACGAAAAGGACGAGTTTGCGCATGTGATCGGCAGCTTCTGCCCGAGCGTGCTGTTCCCGTATGCGCGCGAGGCGATCGCGAGCGTCGTTTCTCGTGGTGGTTTCCCGGAGTTCATTTTGCAGCCGATCAACTTTGATGCGCTGTACGCCCAAAGCCTGCAGCAGCAAAAGGACGCGGCGGGCGAAGAGGCCCACTAGGCCCGATGAGCGACCGGCCCGCGATCGCAGTAATCGGTGCCGGCTCCTGGGGTACCGCGCTCGCCCTGCAACTGGCGCGCAATGACCGGCCCGTGCGCCTGTGGGGGCGCGATAAGAAGCAGGTCGCGGCAATGCAGCGCGACCGGGTCAACGAACGCTACCTGCCAGGCGTTCCATTCCCCGACACGTTGCGCGTTTTCGGCGACATTAAAGAGTGCCTGGACGGTGTGCGCGACATTCTGATTGTCGTGCCCAGCCATGCGCTGCGCGAGACGCTTAACCGCATTCGCCCACTGCTCGCCAGCGATGCCCGAATCGCCTGGGCAACCAAGGGTTTCGAGTTGCACAGCGGCAAGCTGCCGCACCAGGTGGCCGCCGAGGTGCTGGGAGACCGGCATGCGATGGCGGTCCTGTCAGGCCCCACGTTCGCCACCGAGGTCGGCGCGGGCCTGCCCACCGCCTTGACCGTGGCCGGCAATGACGAGGGTTTCGCCCGCGATCTCGCGGAAAGCCTGTCCGGCGAAAACTTCCGCGCGTATACGTCGTCGGACGTGGTCGGTGTCGAGGTCGGCGGCGCGGTCAAAAACGTCCTCGCGATTGGCGCCGGAATCACCGACGGACTCGGGTTTGGCGCAAATACGCGGATCGCGCTGATCAGCCGCGGCCTGGTGGAAATGACCCGGCTGGGGGTGGCGCTTGGCGCACAGGCCGACACATT
>DATCZF010000145.1:0-8809 GCA_036526055.1 Woeseiaceae bacterium | reverse complement strand
TCAGGACAGGCATTTGCGTCTCGTATCGAGAGGGCACAAAAGCCAGGCCGACACGCAAGGGAAGCTCGAGTCGCGGTATCTGCTCTGAATAGGCTGGGGGTTCCTGTCCCTCGGGATAAAGATAATCGACGAGGCTGCTCGATACTCCGCGACGCGATTGTCCCGAATACAAGCTCCAAAACGAGCTGCAACCAGCGAGAATCAGCGCCGCCGCGAGCAGCGCAATCAATAGTCCAATTTTGCGGTTCATGGGACATCTCCCCGGAGTAATTTGAGTAAGGGTCGTTACTCTAAAGGTAGCAAGCGCGCTCAAACTATGTGATGAAAAGCTGCCGGGCGGTGATGTCGGGTTCTTTTTTTAATTTCATATAATGAAAATGGTTCCACATCATGGCAAACGAATCACTGTTGTAGCCATTCCTCCGGTAAAATTTTGAATAACAAGAATAACTTCCACTAATTCGGGTAGCAGGCCTTCCCGGGGGTGCTGTATGAGTACTGACAGGAGACGAATGTCAAAGGCAGGCGGCAAGGGTCGTCGCGGCGGTCGTTCCGCAAAGCTTCGACGTGATGCCGCTGCGAAAGGGCACAGTCGCGCGGTGCACCCGGGTCTTTCGGGGGGAGCCTACAAACCGCTGTCTGACGCGGATATTCATCGCATCTATGACACGGCATTGACGATCCTGGAGACCATTGGCATTGGTGACCCGATTCCGGAAATCCTGGCCTATGCGTTGCCCAAGGGAGCCGTGCTGAATGAGCACAATCGGCTGTGCTTTCCCCGGGCGCTCGTCGAAGATGTTCTGGCGCAGATTCCAAAAAAGCATCATGTGCATGCGATCAATCCCCAGTACGATTTTGAGATCAGGGACAAGGAAGTCTATTTCTCGACGTCCGGCGAAGCGGTAACCATTCTTGATTACAAAACGCAATCCTTCAGACCGAGCAGACTGACGGATTTGTATGACGCGGCCCGCCTTGCACATCAGCTCGAGCATATACACAACTTCGGGCAACCATTTATTGCAGCGGAATACAGTGACGACGCCTATGTGCATGATATCAACGTCGCCTATGCTGCGCTTGCGGGAACGAGCAAGGCGTTTTCATTGAGCACTGCCACTGTTGCGCATGTGGATGCCTTAATCGCGATGTTCGATACGTTTCTCGGTCGCGAGGGAGCTTTTGTCGAGCGACCATTCTGCTCGATAGGCGGCTGCCCCATCGTTTCTCCATTACGCTTTGGCAAAGACAACGCCGAAGTCATGGTTCGGCTCGCCGAACTGGGTCTCGTCGCCGATGTGGCGGTTGCGCCTCAGGCTGGTGCCACGTCGCCCGCGGCATTGGCAGGCAGTCTCGCCCAGTGCTTTGCGGAAACCCTGGCCTGTCTTTGCGTGGTCAATTTCATTCGCTCCGGTGCACCGATCAATTTCGGCATGTGGCCGTTTATTTCCGATTTGCGAACCGGCGCATTTACCGGGGGCAGTGGCGAAGAAGCGCTGATAATGGCGGCGACAGCACAATTGTGTAATCACTTCGGCTTATTGTCTTCCACCGGTACCGGGATGACGGATGCTAAAACGATGGATGTCCAGGCGGGCTATGAGAAGGCACTGACGGTTTCTGCGGCAGCGCTCGCCGGATGTAATCATGTGGCTGCATACCCCGGGGTTGTCGGCAGCCTGCTGGCCCAGTCTTTTGAGGGCATGGTCATTGACAATGACATGATCGGCAACGTGCAGCGTATGCTGCGTGGCATCGAAGTCAACGATGAAACGCTTTCCTACGATGTCATCAAGGACGTCGTCTATGGCGTCGGTCACTTTTTGGGCCATGAACAGACGCTCAGTCTCATGAAGACGGAGTACCTCTATCCCGATCTCGCAAACCGGCAGACGGTTGGCGCGTGGGAGGAAGATGGTTCAATGACCATGTACGAAAAGGCCCGTGAACGGGTGAAGTCATTATTGGCGGATTATTATCCGGAGCGAATCGATCCCGCAATTGACGAGAAGATTCGGCAGCGCTTTCCGATCAAGCTTAATCCGCAGGATATGCGCGCCGGTAACGGCCGCTGGTAAAGGTTGGGAAATTCTCGGTTTTTTGACTTTTATGCCGTAGAATTGCCCGGAATTTCAACTTGGCTTTGGAACTGATTTATGTCTCAGGAAAATGACGAAGATATCGTATTAAGCGAGCTGCCGGATGATGAACTCGTCGAGCAGATGCATGACGATCTGTATGACGGTCTGGCCGAAGAAATTGTCGAGGGCACGAATATTCTGCTCGGGCGTGGCTGGGATGCATCACGGGTACTCGATGACGCGCTGGTTGGCGGCATGAATATCGTGGGCGAAGATTTTCGTGACGGAATCCTGTTTGTGCCCGAGGTGCTGCTTGCCGCGAATGCGATGAAAGCGGGCATGGCGATCCTGAGACCGCTGCTTGCCGAAACGGGCGCGAAGCCAGTCGGCAAAATGGTGATCGGAACTGTCAAAGGGGATATCCACGATATTGGCAAGAACCTGGTCGGAATGATGATGGAGGGCGCGGGTTTCGAAGTCGTCGACCTTGGCATCAATACGGATGCGGATACTTACATCGAGGCTCTAAAAAGAGAGCGTCCCGATATCCTCGGTATGTCCGCGCTGCTGACGACGACCATGCCATACATGAAGGTCGTTATTGATACGCTGAAAGAGCAGGGGATTCGTGACGACTATATCGTAATGGTTGGTGGTGCCCCGCTTAACGAAGAATTTGGCAAGGCGATCGGCGCGGATGCGTATTGTCGGGATGCCGCAACGGCCGTGGAGGTTGCCAAAACCCTCGTGAAACAGCGTCGCGCGTCCTGACCGGGGTATGTCCGGCCAGGTACTGCTGATTGCCTGCGGAGCGATTGCGCGAGAGCTGGTTGAGCTGCGTCGACGCAATCGCTGGGACCAGGTACGGATTCAATGCCTGCCGGCAGATTTGCATAATCGCCCGGAAAAGATTCCGGGGCGGGTCCGCGAGCTGATTGAGCGTTACCGCACAGAGTACGAGCGAATTTTCGTCGCGTATGCTGATTGTGGTACCGGCGGGCAGTTGGATCGTATCCTCAATGAATTCGGCGTGGAGCGATTGTCAGGCGCTCACTGTTACGAGTTTTTCGCGGGTAGTGGCGTGTTTTCGGCACTTAGTGACGAGGAGCCAGGAACGTTTTACCTGACCGATTTTCTGGTCAGGCATTTTGACCGGCTGGTCAGGCAGGGACTCGGGCTGGACAGGCATCCCGAATTACTCCCGGTTTATTTTGGCAACTATCGGCGCCTCGTTTACCTGGCTCAGGCGGACTTGCCGGAACTCGAGGAAAAAGCCGCCGGGCATGCAGAGTTTCTGGGGCTGGAATTTGCCGTGCGGCGAACCGGGCTTCAACCGGTGGGGAATATGATCAGGGAGCACATTGTCAAGTGGCAAAGCTGATTTCAATTTACTGGCGGGACATTCCGGCACAGGTTGTCTGCCGCCAGGGAAGGACCAATTACAAAAAAGAACTGGCGCCGCGTTTCGCAACCGCGATTGATCGTGCGGCGATGCGCGCTGGCCGAGGCTCGAGCGATGCCTACCTCGAAGACTGGAGGCGTGAGTCGGAAGTTGTCGAAGGCGACCTCGAAGCCATAGTGGAAGCGAGGGTTGCACAGCTGGAGGCGCAATTCAGTGACGAGTACCTGGAGGCAGTCGTCAAGGCAGGCGGACTCGTCGACCAGGTAAAGAGCAGGTAAAACGACAATCGTCGTCAGCACTCAGGAAATATCATGGCTCATACAGTAATCAGCTCGGCAAGCAGGGAAGTCATTATCGGATTCGATCAGCCTTTCGTCGTGATTGGTGAACGCATTAATCCGACGGGCAGAAAACTGCTTGCAGAGGAAATGAAAAACGGCGATTACAGTCGGGTCCAGGCTGACGCGCTCGCGCAGGTTGCGGCCGGCGCCCAGGTTCTCGATGTCAACGCCGGCATACCCTTGGCCGATGAGCCAAAGATCCTGGCGGAAAGCATCCAGTTGTTGCAGTCGATCACCGATGCGCCGCTGTCGATTGACTCTTCCGTCATAGAGGCACTCGAGGCGGGCCTGAGGGTTTACCAGGGCAAGGCGCTGCTGAACTCGGTAACCGGCGAAGATGAGCGCATGGAGCGAGTATTTCCGCTGGTAAAGAAATACGGCTGCGCGGTTGTGGCAATTTCCAATGACGACTCGGGAATCTCGGAGGACGTCAACGTGCGGTTTGCGGTTGCCAAAAAGATTGTCGAGCGCGCCATGGATTACGGTATTCCGCCGAGCGATGTCGTCGTCGACCCGCTCGTGATGCCCATAGGGGCAATCAATTCAGCAGGCCGACAGGTTATGGAAATCGTCAAACGCCTGCGCGAGGAACTGAAGGTCAATACGACCTGCGGTGCCTCAAACCTGAGCTTTGGCTTACCCAATCGCAACGGTTTGAATTCTGCCTTTATCAGCATGGCAATTGCGGCGGGCATGACCTCGGCAATCACCAACCCGCTGCATGCGGAGTTGATGCAGGCCGTGCGCGGCGCCAACGTCGTGATGGGCAATGATCCGGAGTGCAGGCAATGGATACGCGCGTATCGTGAGCCGCTCGCGGAAGGTACGGAAAGGCGTGGTCGGCGCGGCGGTGGCCGTCGTCGCGGGCCTGACTGAAGCGAATGACATCGGCAGCCGACAAGGATCCCCTGATCGTTTTCTCGCCATCGGGACGGCGTGGGCGATTTCCGCGCGGTACGCGCGTGCTGGAGGCTGCGCGGGCCCTTGGCGTTGACATTGATTCTGTCTGCGGTGGTCGCGCGATCTGCGGCCGCTGCCAGGTCCTGGTAACCGAAGGGGACCTGTCGAAGCACGGCATCGTCTCGTCAGCAGCTAACCTGTCTGCGCGCGGCGAGGCAGAACAGCGTTTCGCGGATCGGCGCGGTCTGGCCGAGGGGCGCCGTCTGAGCTGCCAGGCTTGTATCGATGGGGATATTGCCATCGACGTTCCGGAGTCGAGCCAGGTCCATCGGCAAGTCGTTCGCAAACCCCACGAAGCGCACGATATTGAAATCAATCCGGTCGTCCATCCGTATTTCGTCGAGGTGGCGGAACCGGATATGCACGATCCCAGTGGAGACCTGCAGCGTTTACTTGCAGCGCTCGCCAGCGAGTGGCAGCTGCAGGACCTCGAATGTGATCTGCAGGTGCAACAGCAGTTGCAAAGAGCGCTGCGGGCAGGCAAATGGCAGGTGACCGTGGCGGTGCGCAATCAGCGGCGCATTATCGCAATCTGGCCCGGGTTTCGGGATCGGCTTTACGGCATGGCCGTGGACGTCGGGTCAACGACAGTCGCCGCCCACCTCTGCGACTTGAGAAATGGCGAGGTTTTGGCGAGTGCAGGGCGCATGAATCCACAGATTCGCTTTGGCGAGGACCTGATGAGCCGGGTTTCCTACATCATGATGAATCCGGGTGGGGAAGTGGAGTTAACCCGAGTGATTCGCGAGGCAATCAGTGGCCTGGCGGCGGAAGTCGCGGCAGCTGCCCAAATTGAGCAGGCGGATATCGTGGAGATGACCGTGGTTGGCAATCCCATCATGCAGCACCTCGTGCTCGGCCTGAACCCCGTTGAGCTGGGTGTGGCTCCCTTCGCCCTGGCATCCGATGCAGGACAAAGCGTTGCCGCCCGCGACATTGACATCTCGATCAACCCGGGCGGTTTCGTGTATGCATTGCCCTGCATTGCCGGTCACGTCGGGGCGGATACGGCAGGTGTATTACTGGCCGAGTCTCCGTACGAGCGCGAAGAGGTCTCGCTGGTTGTCGATGTTGGCACCAATGCGGAAATACTCGTCGGTAATAAAGACCGCATGCTGGCCGCTTCGAGCCCGACCGGTCCCGCGTTTGAAGGAGCGCAGATCAGTTCGGGGCAACGCGCGGCGCCTGGTGCCATCGAACGTGTCCGAATCAACCCGGAAACCCTCGAGCCACGCTACAAGGTCATTGGCTGCGAATTGTGGTCTGACGAGCCCGGGTTTGCGGATGAGCTTCCCGCGAGTGGCGTGACCGGAATTTGTGGTTCCGGGATCATCGAGGTAATCGCAGAAATGTTCCTGGCCGGCATCATCAACCAGGATGGCACCATATCTGCGGAGCAGGCCGGCCACAGTGATCGTGTTGTCGCCGAGGGGCGCACCAATTCTTACGTGCTCAAGGCGGCGAATCCGAGAATTATCATTCAACAGAACGACGTGCGTGCGATTCAACTGGCGAAGGCGGCACTGTATGCCGGTGCCCGCCTGCTGATGGACAAGCTGGGTGTCGACAAGGTGGACCGCATCCGCCTTGCGGGTGCGTTCGGGGCACATATCGACGTGAAATACGCAATGGTCCTCGGCATGATTCCTGACTGTCGGCTAGACCAGGTCTCCTCAGCCGGCAATGCCGCCGGTACCGGCGCGCGCATTGCCCTGCTGGACGAGAAGGCCAGGTCCGCGATAGAAGAGCGTGTTCGACTGGTGGAAAAAATCGAAACAGCCGTTGAACCGGATTTTCAAAAGCACTTTGTCGCGGCGATGGCCATACCGCATGGCACGGATTGCTTCGCCAACCTGTCAGAGGAAGTCATGTTGCCCGACCGAAAAATAACAACCGCCCCGGAGGCACGGCGACGCCGGCGCAGAAACAAGGAAAGATAGACCATGGCCAAACTGAGCGACACGGAGCGTGCCGCAATCATTCGAACGGTTCACGACGCCTACATGGAGGTGTTTCCTACTTCGACGATCGAGGAACGGCTGAATGTTCTGAGTCCGTCCGCCTACGTTGCCGTCACCTGTTCGCCGTCAAAGGGCATCGATGTCACTTTGGACATGACTGAGCGCCTGGTCGCCCGCGGCTTTTGCGTAGTTCCACACCTCGCTGCCAAAATGGTGCGCGATAAAAAGCATTTAGCGGAAATTATGGCTCGGCTGAAGGACCTGGAAGTCAAAAGCATTTTTGTGCCGGGTGGTGATGCCAAGCTACCGTCCGGGGACTACAAAACGGCATTCGAACTTCTTCGCGATATTGCCGAGTTTGATCACGATTTTCTGCATATCGGCGTGGCTGCCCACCCCGAGGGTCATCCGAATGTCGAAGACGACGTATTGCTGCAGGAACTGGAAAGAAAGCAACCACTGGCAAACTACCTGGTCACCCAGATGTGTTTCGACGCCAAGGCGCTGGGAGCCTGGCTGTACGCTATCAGAGACCGTGGCATCGATTTGCCCGCCTGGATCGGCATACCGGGAGTGGCTGACTTGAAATCGCTTCTGCTTACCTCGATGCGCATCGGTGTCGGCGATTCTTTGCGCTTTTTGCGCAAGCAGACTCGCCTCGCCACGTTGCTGTTTCGCAGCAAGGCCTATACGCCTGAGCAGCTGCTGCTGGAACTCGCCCCGCAACTCGCGGATCCGGCTTGCAAAGTCGCGGGCCATCACATTTACTGTTTTAACCAGGTCGAGCGCAGTGAAAACTGGCGTAAGCAGTTCCTGGAAAGCCTGACGGCGGAGTAACAGCTTGCTGCACGTAATCGCATTTGAGCGAGGTATTGGTTGATGGCCAGGCGTAGCCATCGCGTCAAACGACAGGTGAGTGCGGTCAGGCAATTACCGTGGCGAACGATCGTCAACCCATTTGCCCCTATTGAGATCCTGTCCGCCGAGCAGGTGGAAACGATCATTGATGCATCCCTTGGCGTGCTCGAGCGACAGGGGATGCGTTTCCTGAATGACCAGAATCGCCAGATTCTTGCCGCTGCGGGCGCCAGTGTTGACGAAGAAACCCGCATGGTCCGGTTTGACCGGGAGCTGGTCAAAGAAAAACTCGCGCTGGCACCGCAACGATTTGGCCTGCGGGCGAGAAACCCGGCGCATAACCTCGTAGTTGGTGACAACAACATCATATTTTCGTCCGTGGGCGGACCGGCATTTTGCAGCGACCTCGATAAGGGGCGTCGTCCCGGTACTTACGAGGAAATGTGCGATTACTTTCGGTTGATCCAGGGCCTGAACATCATTCACCAGGAGGGCGGCGGCTGTTTTGAGCCATTGGACCTGCCGACTGAAACCCGCCATCTGGACCTGTATTACGCGCAGCTGACATTGCTCGACAAGAACGCTCAAGGTTATGCGCTGGGACGAATGCGCACGCTGGATGGCATCGAGATGACCTGTATCGGGCTGGGCATCGATCGCGAGGAATTGGCGCGTCACCCGGCGATTCTGTCGATCGTCAATACCAATTCACCGATGCAGCTGGATAATCCGATGGGTGAGGCGGTCATCGAACTGGCCCGGGCGGGGCAGGTAACCTGTATCACGCCGTTTACACTGGCCGGTTCGATGAGCCCGGTGACCCTTGCCGGTACGCTGGTTCAGCAGACCGCTGAAGTGCTGGCCGTGGTTACCTTATCCGAGACCGTCAATCCGGGAGCCCCGGTCATGTACGGAGCGTTTGCCTCCAACGTCGATATGCTAAGCGGCGCGCCCGCCCTTGGCACGCCTGAATACACCAAGGCGGCGTTCGCGAGTGGCCAGATAGCCCGGCGGCTGGGTATACCTTTCCGCTCAAGCAATACGACAACCTCGAACTGCGGTGACGCGCAGGCAGCGTATGAAAGCGAAATGTCGTTGTGGGGAGCGGTGATGGGGCATGCCAACCTGGTCAATCACGCGGCAGGCTGGCTGGAGGGCGGTCTGACAGCGTCGTTCGAGAAGCTGATCATCGATGCGGAAATG
>DATCZF010000144.1:0-13244 GCA_036526055.1 Woeseiaceae bacterium | reverse complement strand
TAAGGGTGCCTCCGGCACTCCTCAACAATCCATAAGGCGGAAAATTTTTTCTCAGAGTGACGCGGCAACGCCGCGCACGATCACTTGGGCGACCTCCGCAGTTATGCGCTGCGGTTTAATGCAAGATTGACCACGAGCGGTTACAATCCCCGCCGATAATCGGGCGCGCTGTTTGGATGTCCACGACGGCTGGATGACCGGCAACTATTGTCGTCCGCAAAAACAAGGAACGAGTCAGACAACATGAATAAAACTTTTTTTGGACTTCCGCGAACTCTCACGCTGCTGCTCTTGACCCTGTCGATCGCCGCCTGCTCTGGAGGCAGTGCTCAAGGGCCGCAGGGGCCGGAAGGTCCTGCTGGTGGCGGCGGACCTGACGGGCCGGCTGGGCCGGCTGGCGTTATTCCGATCAGCCTCGCAGACCGCGTCAATGTTGCATATACAGGTCTTTCATTGTCAGCTGACTCACTGACCGCTACCGTTTATCTCAGTAACGACCAGAACCAGGGACTGGCCGGATTACCTGCCGGCAACATTCGCTTCGCGCTGGCGCAACTCTCTCCGGGAATTAACGGCAGCTCCAGTGAATGGCACTCCTATATTCTGCGCAGCAGTAATGGCATCGAGAATGCCCAGGGCACAACCGAGACGGCGACCGCCGGGACCTGGGTTGACAACGGGAATGGCACTTATACCTATACCTTCGCCAATGGTCTGAATAGTTATCCGGGCGGGCCGGAGTTCGACTCGACAAAGACGCACCGCATAGCCGTCGAGGTGCGCACGGACAGCAATGGCTTCATGCCGGTACGGCTGCCGGCAAGCAATGCGCCTTACGATTTTGTTCCCGCTGGCGGTGAGCCGTTGTTTACACGACTCATTGTCGATAACGATACCTGCAACGCCTGCCATGACAATCTTGCCTTCCACGGTGGCGGCCGCTTCGACATCAATTATTGCGTCGTCTGCCACAATCCCCATTCGATAGACGGGGACACCGGCAATACGGTCGATTTCAAGGTGCTGATACACAACATCCATTCGGCCAGACCGGATTACACGATCGTCGGTCATGGCAATCGCTCGCACAACTGGGCCGATCTCCATTGGCCCCAGGACACGCGGAATTGCGATACGTGCCACGAAGAAAGCGACAGCAACACACCAGAGGCAAGTAATTTCAGAACGGTGCCGAGCAGAAGCGCCTGCGGTACCTGTCACTATGACGACGGCGTTGCCGCCAATGGCCAACACGACTTTGCCATCGAAGCAGGAACCCACTCTGAAGGACTGCAATTCAGCGACGATTCGCAGTGCGTCGACTGTCACGGCCCGGACAGCAACGTGCTGTCCGACGAGGGCAGGCTGGTCACCGTTGAAGTTGCGCACGAGATACGCACACGCACAGCCGCTGCCAGGTTTCGCTTTAACATCCTGTCGGTAAGCGGTACAGCGCCCGGCGAATACCCGGTCGTGCAGTTCTCGGTAACAGATCCCACGAGCGGCGACGCGCCATACAATATCCATGAGGATGCCCCGTTCACCGTGTGCGACGGTGGCGCCAGCCGACTGTCGATCGACGTTGCCTGGGACACCCGTGATTACACCAATAGCGGCGAGTACACCACAAGTGGAGAGCGGGTCAACGGGTTGCCTGTCCAGATGAATCCTCTGAATGCCTGCGGCGGCGATTCGACAGACAACGGCGATGGCAGTTTTACCGTCACTTCTGCGCAGGCTATTCCCGATACGGCGACGGGTTCCGCCGCGGTCATCATTGAAGGCCACCCGGCAGTCGATGCATACGACGATGGTTCTGTTGACCGTATCGCGGTAACCAATGCGATAGCCTATTTCCCGATCACGGATGCATCGGCCGTGCCACGGCGCGCCGTGGTCGACATTACCAAGTGCAATGACTGCCATAACCAGCTTTCGCTGCACGGTAACAACAGAACCGACAAGCCCGAAGTGTGCGTAGCCTGTCACAATCCGAACATGACAGATGCGGCCCGCCGCATCGATTCAGCGGGCGAGTGCGTGCAGACTTTTGGCAGCGACGATCAGTCCATCGACTTCAAACGCATGATCCACGGTATCCATGCGTCGAACGCGATCGGTCAGACCTATGACGTTTGTGGTTATCGCAACAGCGCTCATAGTTTCGACGTCCATTACCCAGGCAAGATCTACAATTGTGAAGGCTGTCACCTGGCCGATACGTATTACCCGGTGGATCCGGCGCTGGTCCTCGGCACGACGATGGATGCCAACGATCCGTCGACACCTGCCGACGACCGGGTAATTTCGCCGAATGCTGCTGTCTGCTCGAGTTGCCATATCGACACCGCCGCAAGAAATCACATGCTGCAAAACGGCGCTGACTTCGACGCGACCAAGGCAGCAGACAGCCAGCTCATTTCATCAGGCAGCGAGACCTGTGGCGTCTGCCATGGCAAAGACCGCGCTAACGATATCCGTGATGCGCACGGTGTTGGGGAATTTCAATATAACTGACCTGCAATCGAACCCGCGATCGCTTCGACCGGGTTTGCAGCAGTGATGGGAAAAAACAGTGCTTAATAAAGGGAGCGTTAACGCATGCATCGGCACTCAATAATTAAAACACTGGCACTTTTGCCCTGCTGCCTGTGGCTTGCCTGCGGCGCCAGTGCCGTAGCGGCTGAGGAAGAGGCAGCCTATAGCAAGAGCGGCGCCGATACCTGCCTCATGTGCCATGGGCGCGCGCAAGAAGTCCTGGAGATATTTCAGGGCAATCACGCGATTCCAACGGATCCTCGAGGACCGTTTGGCGAAGGCCAGTTGCAGTGCGAGGCCTGCCATGGTCCGGGCGGCGCTCACACCGGCCGGGTCAAGCGTGGCGAGGAACGCCCGCCGATGATCAAGTTTGGCTCCGACAAACCGACACCGGTAGACGTGCAAAACGGGGCGTGCCTGGGTTGCCACGAGGCGGATGCCGGTATCGGCTGGCATGGAGGTCCGCACGAGGGCAATGACATCGCGTGTGCTGACTGCCATACGCTGCACGCCGACCAGGACAGGGTGCAGCAAGTCTCCGCCCAGGCAAAAATTTGCTTCGAGTGCCACAAGCAACAGCGCAACGAATCACTGCGCGCGTTTGCCCACCCGATCGATGCCGGCAAGATGACGTGCACCGGTTGTCATAGCCCTCATGGACAGAACCTGGAGTCGCAGCTCAATCGCCAGACGGTCAATGAAACCTGTTACCAGTGTCATGCGGAAAAACGTGGCCCCCTGCTTTGGGAGCATGCGCCGGTGGCAGAGGACTGCATGAATTGCCACAACCCGCACGGCACCAACCAGCCGGGGATGTTGACCAAGCGCGCTCCGCTTCTATGCCAGAGCTGTCATTCGCAGGCCGGCCACACAAGTGTGGCGCATGATGCCGGTGGTCTTGCAGGAGGAACGGCATCGCCCTTCCTTCTTGGTCAGAGTTGCTTGAATTGTCATGAGCAGGTCCACGGATCGAACCATCCGTCCGGATCGAAGCTGGTGCGTTAAGAGAGGCTGCCGAATGATGTTCGACAGGACAACAAAAATGAATCTAATCGAAAAACAGCTGTTTTGCCTGGTTGCCGTATTCCTGGCGCTGCAGGCCCCACTTTCCCAGGCTGCGGATGTCGATACCAGCGAATGGCAATGCAAGCGCTGCCCGTTCGAAGACGGCTATCGCTCGCAAACCACGGCTGCGCTCACCAATGTCAGCGACGACGCTGCGCCTTTCGGCGACGCCAGCGGTTACGACGAACAGGGCATGTACGTGAACGTTGGCGGCTTCGGTTCGCTGGTAACGCCCGATCACCAGCTGTTCTGGCAGATTGAAGATCTTGGCCTGGACTCGAGATCAGTCTCCATCGAAGGCGGCAAGCAAGGTGAATTCGGCATCAGCCTGGGCTATCGGCAGATTCCGCGGCATGTCTTTGACACGACCCGCACCGTCTTCACCGCAACCGGAGGCAACAGCCTCACCTTGCCGGCCAGCTGGGTATCTGCCGGTGTAACCGGCGGCTTCACGGAGCTCGCATCAAGCCTGAGACCGATCAACATAGAGCGCGACAGGAAAATTCTCGAGGTTGGCGCAGAGTACATTCCGACCAGCCGGCTTGGCTTCTTTGCCGATTATCGCCGGCAGACGCGTGACGGAGTGACTGTAACCGCCGGCAGCTTTTACACGCAGTCGAGCCTGCTGGCCCGGCCGGTTGACTATGAAACTGACGAGGTCGACCTGGGACTGCTGTATCGCTTCGACGCTGGCCACGTGAAGCTGGCCTGGTATGCGTCGAGCTTTGACGATGCCAACACAGGGCTGTATTGGAGCAATCCGTTCACGTCAAACCTGGGCAGTGACCAGGCAGCGCTGGCACTGCCGCCGGACAACAGCTTCCAGCAGGCAATTTTGTCGGGTGCGTGGCACTGGCCGGAATACCGGACATCGATCACGCTGTCGGCAGCCCGCGGCGTGATGGAACAGAACGATCAATTGCTGCCTTACACCAGCAATTCCAGCCTGGTGAGCGTCCCCCTGCCACGCGCCAGCCTGGACGGCGAAGTGGAGACGAGCAACCTGGCATTCGCCCTTGTCTCGCGACCAATCAAGGGCGCACGACTGAAACTGAGTTACCGTGTCGACGAGCGTGACAATCAAACCCCGGTCGAACAATGGAACCGCGTCATCACCGACACCTACAATACCGTCGACCTGGAAAGCAACGTTCCGTACAGCTACGAAAGGACACGCCTTAGCACCTCGGCGGACTACCGAATCAGCGGCAACATCAAGGTGTCTGCGGGTTATGACCGGACGGATTATGACCGCGATTACCAGGAAGTCGCCTCGCAGTCCGAAGATACGGGATGGGGAGAGCTCAGCTGGCAGCCGTTTGACGTGCTCGATGTGCGCTTCAAGGGTGGCTCCTCGGAACGGACCATCGATCGCTATGACGAATCGTTTGCGGCGTCACTCGGCCAGAACCCGCTGATGAGAAAATTCAACCTCGCCTATCGCTATCGGGAGTTTGGCGAATTCTCGGCAACGGCGTCGCTGCCGAACAAACCGGTGTCACTGACGCTGAGTGCAAACCATGCGGACGACGACTACTCTTATGCCCTGCTCGGACTTAACAATGCAGAAAACCGGCAATATGCGGCGGACCTCAGCTGGTCCGTGTCGGAGAAAACATCTCTGTACCTGATGGGCGGCCTGGAAACGATCGACTCGACCCAGTCCGGCAGCGCGATGTCATCTTTCATTGACTGGCAGGCTTTCAACAAAGACGAATTCCGTACGACGGGCGCCGGCCTGCGCCTCAAGCAGCTGAGCGAAAAGGTGGATATGCACCTTGCCTGGCATCGCTCGAGCGGCACATCGGACATCCGCCTGGCATCGGATCTGAACGGCACCAGCCAGTTTCCGACCATAGAGTCGGATCTCGACTCACTGCGACTCGGCGCCGTGTACCACAAGTCTGAAAAACTCGACATTGGTTTGCACCTTCGCTATGAGAGTTTTCAGACAGCGGACTGGGCACTTCAGGGCGTCGCTCCCGGTACGATCCAGACTGTTCTCGGTCTGGGTGCCGAAGAATACGACTACGATGTCTTCATGATCAGCCTGGGTGTGCGCTACTGGATAGGGTCGCGGGAAATCTCTACCCGGCGCTGATCAAGTCATAGCGTATCCGCAAACCGAAAAAGCCCCGCTGCCGCGGGGTTTTTTTTCACGGGTTAACGGCAACTCTTTCGTTAATGGCCGCGCTGGGCTAGTCTCGCACTATGCCTGAGTCATCGCCATCCCTGCTGAAGTGTGCAGACCTCACCGTCGACGTCGCGGGACGAATGCTGGTGGATACACTGGCGCTCGAACTGCGCCCGGGCCAGTTCATTGCTGTCCTGGGAAAAAACGGCAGCGGCAAGACGTTAACGCTAAAGACCCTTGCCGGCCTGAGACCTTTCACCACGGGAAAGATCAGCCTCGCCGGACGCGATCTGCAGTCATTGCGGCGCAGCGAAGTTGCGCGAAACCTGGCGCTCCTGACGCAGCACGATGAAGACGCATTTCCGGCAACCGTGCTGGAAACCGTCCTGGTTGGACGACATCCCCACATTCGACCCTTTCAATGGGAATCCCGGACGGACCTGAGGCTTGCCCGTGAAGCGCTGGCAATGGTGGACCTGCAGGGCCTTGAGGAGCGCATCGTAGCCACACTGTCCGGCGGCGAGAGACGCCGGCTGGCGATCGCCCAGGTGCTGGCGCAACAGCCAAAAATCTATTTGCTCGACGAACCCGCCAACCACCTCGATCCCCAGCACGAGCTGGATATTCTGGCCCTGTTCCGCAAAATCACGCAGCGAGGCGGCGCCGTGATTGCGAGCCTGCATGACGTCAATCTCGCAGCACGTTTTGCCGACCAGTGCCTGCTGTTATTCGGCGACGGTCAGTGGTTGCTGGGCCCGTCAGCCGATGTGCTCAATGAAGAAAATTTAAGCCGCCTGTATGCCACACGAATTCAGGCCATCGAGTGGCAGGGACGCCGCTTTTTCATGACCACCGGTGGTCTCGAACCAGCGATTGACAAGGCTTCCTGAACGCCGGGTCAGGCCGGTGTGTCCCAGCCGGCAAAGCGCTGACGTAATTCGTCATGCAACGCGGGAGTGGACGCCAGCACCGTGCGCGTGTCGAGGCCCGGTTTGCGCCCATCAAGGTCCGTGAAAACGCCACCGGCCTCTGCCACGATGATCGACAACGCGGCAATATCGAGAATATTGACGTCGGATTCGAGAACGACATCGATTTTGCCGCTCGCCAGCAGGTGATAGTGGTAAAAATCGCCATAGCCACGGATTCGGTCGGTCGCGAGTATGAGTTTTGCCAGCTGGCCCCACCCCGCCGCACCCGCCAGCGACTTGAGATTTCCCGTGGAAACCGCGGCGTTCTCCAGCGTGCTCACGTTACTGACGCGTATGCGCTTGCCGTTCAGCCAGGCGCCCGCGCCGCGTTCCGCGCACGCCAGCTCATTCATCATGGCCGCGCATGATACGCCAACAATGATTTCGCCCTGGTGCATCAGGGCAATCTGGGTGGAAAAAAACGGGTATTCGCGAATAAATCCCTTGGTGCCATCGATCGGGTCGACCAGCCAGGTGTATTCACTGTCAGCATTGTTGCGACCGGTTTCCTCCCCGTAAAAACCGTGCTCCGGAAATGCTTCCAGGATGATGCGCCTGATTGCCTGTTCACAGGCGACATCGGCATCGGTCACCGGGCTGCGATCGTCCTTTATCGAGATGGTCAGGTTTTCGCGATAAAAGCGCGCGCTGATGCCCGCTGCCGCCTCGGCCGCGAGGATTGCCGTGCGAAGGAATTGCGATGCCGATTCGGGCGCTGAATATTGCAAAACTTGCCTCCGTCAGGTCAGGATATGGAATCACTTCACTATGGCTACGGCCGTCCAAAGTTACAAGGCAAAGCGAACTTGACAGGTCTGCCCTGCCGCCCTACTGTACCCGCCTCATCAGGTGTACTCGAAAAGGCATTTTCGAGTCAACGGGAAGCCGGTGGGAATCATCACGATTCCAGTCCGGCGCTGCCCCCGCAACGGTGATCGAGTGAAACCGTAGCCTCGCCAGTCAGCAACATTGGTGAAGCCACTGCGAAAGGAATTCGTGGGAAGGCGCTACGGCATGGAACACGCATCCGCTCGTAAGCCCGGAGACCGGCCTGTTGATAACCGAATAGCGCGGTGGGCGTAGTATTCGAGTACCTCTGGTCACTCGTTCTTCCCACTTGCCTTTCTTAAAAATCACGCGTGCGGGCGGCATGCACCTGGGAAGAATAATGAAATATAAATTGATTGTGGCTTTGTGCGTGCTCCTCACCGGATCACCCGCTTTAGCCAGTAGTGACTCTACCGATATCGTCGACACCATTATCGTAACGGCAACCCGCAGCGAAATTCCACTGAGCGACGCTATCGTCCCGGTTACGGTAATTTCGCGACAGCAAATCGAGCAGTCGATGGCAGCCGACCTTGCCGATCTGCTGCGCTTTTATGCCGGGCTGGACCTTGGACGAAACGGCGGCCCCGGGCAAAGCGCCTCGATTTTTCTGCGTGGCGCTGAGAGTAATCACACGCTCGTGATGATTGATGGCGTGCGCATCAACCCGGGCACAATCGGTGGCGCTGCAATTCAGAATATCCCGCCGGAACTGATCGAACGCATAGAAATTGTCAAAGGTCCGCGGTCGGCGCTGTTCGGCAGCGACGCCATCGGTGGCGTGATCAATATCCTGACCCGCCGCTCAGCCGAAACGCCAACCGAAATGCGTGTCGGCGCAGGCAGTTTCAATACACGTTCGGCGCTGCTGTCGACCGGCACGACGCTCGCAGATACGGAACTCGGCGCCAGCATCAACTGGCAACAAACGGACGGCTTTTCACCGCTGGCCGCAAGCGAGCTCGAGCGCGGTTACCGCAATTTGTCCGCCAACCTGTATGCGAATAAACAGTTCGGCAATGGAACCGTCGGTTTTCGTCACTGGCAAGCCAGCGGCAACACCGAGTACCTTGATTTTTTCCTGGCGCCTGTCGACCAGGACTTTCGCAATGAGAGCACGGCAATCGAATGGCTCGCGCCTGTCGGCGAGCGGGTCCAGAGCAAAACAACGCTCAGCTACATGGTCGATGACATTCGTCAGCAGCAGTCCGAGGATTTCGTCGAGTCCAGCCGGCTGGCGCTTGACTGGCAGGTGAACGCCGACGTTGGCGCTCATGCGCTGGTCGGCGGCCTGTACCTGATGCGCGAGAACGCCGATGTGCTCTCCTGGGGCTCGGGCTTCAATGAAGATACAACCGTCAGGGCCGTGTTTATCGAGGATCACTGGCGTGAAGGCGATAACGCGGTTCTCGCTGCTGTCCGTCTGACCGACCACCAGGCATTCGGCAATAAGACCACCTGGAACGTCGAGTACAGCCGCATCATCAGCGATACCTTGCGCCTGACGACAGGAGTGGGCCATGCGTTTCGCGCTCCGGACGCAACAGATCGCTATGGTTTCGGCGGCAGCCCATTGCTGCGGCCCGAAGTGGCCGATGAGGCGCAACTCGGCTTCAGCTACCAGCCGGGCGCCAGGCAAACGATCGTCCTCGATTTTTACCAGAAGAAAATCGATGACCTGATAGAGTTCGACTGGGCAACTTACGAGCTCAGGAATCTCGAGGCGGCGCGAATTCGCGGCATGCAACTGGGTTATACCTATACGGGCGACACCTATACATTCAATGCGGAAGCCGTTCGTCAGCAGGCGCGCAGCAGCAATAACGATGCGCGTTTGCTGCGTCGCGCGGAAAAGAGCCTGTCACTCAGCCTGCTGCGCAACATTGGTGAGCACAGCCTCGGTGTCAATGTCCTGGCGAGTGGTGATCGCGAAGACTTCGGCGGCTACCGGCTTGCGGGTTACGTACTGACCAACCTGACGGCAAAGTTTCGGCTGGGCAATCACTGGATCGCGAGCACGCGCCTGCAAAACCTTTTCGATGTCGAGTACGAAACCGCGGCCGGGTTCAATGCGGAAGAACAGAGCTTTTACGTCGATTTGAGCTATCGTTGGAACTGAGATGGGAAAAAGACTCAGCAAAATCTACACACGGACCGGCGATGACGGCACTACGGGCCTCGGTGACGGCAGTCGTGTCGACAAGGACAGCCTGCGTGTAGAAGCTTATGGCACCGTGGACGAAGCCAACAGCGCCATCGGCGTCATACTCGCCGTGCCCGATGTCCCGGTAGCAATCCGGGACATGCTGACCGAAGTGCAACATGATCTTTTTGACCTGGGGGGCGAGCTCTGCATCCCCGGCCATCAGGCTATCGAAAAGGCCTTTGTGTCCCGCCTCGAAGCCGACCTGGATCGCCTGAATGCGAAGTTACCCGCCCTGGCAGAGTTCATTCTGCCCGGAGGAGGAGCGGCCGCGGCTGCATGCCACGTTGCCAGGACCGTCGTCAGGCGGGCAGAACGCAGGGTCATAAGCCTTGCCAGGACGGAAACCGTGCGCGGTGAACTGATCGAGTATCTGAATCGATTATCCGATTTGCTGTTCGTTGCGGCGCGCGTACTGGCGCGGCATGAAAGCGGACAGGAAGTCCTCTGGAACAGAAACCGCGGCAAATCCTAGCTGCTCAGACCAGCGCTTTGCTCAAAACGCGTGCACTGGCGGGGCACAGTTCGCGGAATTGCTGAGTCTCCGCCAGCCAGGCAGGAACGCTCGTACGCTGCTCGCCGGCAAACCCCTGCGCCGCGAAAAAACCATCTGCCGATTCTGTCAGCAGCCAGAGGCGCACGATGCCCAGGGCGCGGGCATGCAGCTCGAGCCTGCCATACAGCGCAGAACCAATGCCGCGTGCGCGTGCGTGTGGACTGGTTACCAGCGATCTCACGAGCCCCTCCTGCCCGTGTACCTCCAGCCCGATTACACCCAGTATCGTTGACGATTCCGCGACAAAAAAATGCTCGATAAAACCGGGACCGATGTCGCTGACCGGCAGGTTTTCGGCAACCAGCAGGGCCTCTGATTGCGGCCAATCCGCCGACTGTGCGTTACGTATCCGCCAGTCGCGCGTCACCTGGCATCACCCCGGTTTTGTCGTCCAGTCTCCAGCGCCTCACAGACCTGCGCCCCGGCATCCAGCAACCGCGGTGTCGCCCTGGCAATCAGGTCCCCGGAGACCGTGAAGCGGTTTTTCAGCCGATTTGCAGCGAGGCTCTCCCAGCGCGACCACTCGGAAAATTCGCTGCCGTCGCTTTCTCCAGCGACCGCGGTCAGGAGAATCTCAGGATTCCGGTCGACGACGGCTTCGACGCCAACCAGCGGAGCCAGGTCATCGAGGTCGGAAAAAATATTGCTGCCCCCGCAGAGCTCGATCAGCTCGCTGATGTAATGCCGGCCGTTAACCGTATACAGGGGCCGCAACGAAACCTGGTAAAACACTCGAATCGCCGGGCGTCCCGCGTACTGTTCGCGCAAGGCAGCCAGGCCCTTCGCATAGTCTTGCGCCGCCGTCTCGGCTGCTGCCTTCCGGCCAAGCAGCGCTCCAAGTTGCCGCAGTGCGTCGCCGACACCCTCGAGCCCGCGGCTGCGAATCACGCTGACGACAAAGCCTCGCTCGGTCAGCTCCGTGATGACATGGCTCGGGGTTCCACCTTCCCAGGCCAATACGAGATCTGGCTGGACCAGCGCGAGCGCCTCCTGGTCCACTCGAAATGCGTTGCCAATTCGCGGTAACTGCTGGGCGGCAACAGGGTAATTACTGAATTCGCTGACGCCGACGAGCATATCTTCCGCAGCAATGGCGAACATCAGCTCGGTCAGGTGGGGAGCAAGCGTGACAACTCGCCGATGTTCGGCGGCAGGCTGAGGCTCGGGATTGCCTGGCTCTTCTGCAGTGCACGCGACGAGCGCCAGGAGCAATGCGACGCTGGCGAGCCTGATCCAGTTAGAAATCAAAGACAGGGGAGCCATATAGCGTCATTGCACCTATGACTACGGCCCAGATCAAAAGAGAACGAAACACCAGCCCGTTCGCCGCGGTGGCGCCCCGCACGGCTCGTTCAGCCGCCGTTTCGCCGGGTTCATCCTGCAAAGCCAGGGAACCGCTGCCGACCCGCGCCAGCAGTCGCTCATTATGTTCCGACCGTGTCAGCAACTCGTCGCCCTCTGCTGCCCGCCATGCGTGGCTGGCCGCATCAAAATTGCCTGCCAGGCCGTAAACTGCCGCCGTAATGCGCGCCGGCAACCAGGCAATCAGGCCATGCAGGTTTTCCGACGCCTCGCGCAGCAGCTCCTGGTTGCTGTCGATGCCTTCATCGTTCCACGCATGAAAAACGGCACGCCGGCGAACGAGATCGATCACACGATAGAGCCATGCCCCGAGCGGCCCGAAGACGATGAACCAGAAAACGACGGCGAACAGTCGATTGTTTGCCTGCACACAGACCGCTTCCTCGATTTTCCGCGCCCGCTCGTCTGCGTCTTCCGGCGGTTCCTGCTCGAGCAGGTCCTTGGCGGTTGCCATCGCCCGTTCGTTGTCCCCGGCTTCGATCGCAGTACAGTACTCGTCCACTTCTTCGCCGATGTCACGCGGTCCCAGGGAAAAGAACAGCACGATGATCGCCAGTGCAAAATACGGCAAGCCGAACAGGGACTCACCAATCGCCACACGCACGGCAAGCACCGGCAGTAACAATGCGAAAGCGATCAGTATGACGGGTATTGTCGCCGGCCAGTTGGCGAAGCGCCGTGACAGAACAAGGCCTTTGTCGATGAGTCTTTCAAGCCAGCCCAGTTCACGCCAATGGAATATCTGCGTGGCGAGACGCTCGACAAGAAGCCCGATCAGGAGTGCGACTAGTTTCATAGGAACTCAAGTATACCGGTAATCCATTCAGCCAGCAGCCGGTATCACGAGCGAATCATACAGTCGCAACCAGTCGAAGGCCGGGCCAGGATCCGTCTTGCGCCCCGGTGCAATGTCGCAATGCCCCGCCAGATCGCGAGCGCTTAACGCGGGATAGGCAGCGAACAATCCACGCAGCACTTTCGCAAGCACCACATACTGAATTTCCGTATAGGGCAGGTCGTCGGTGCCCTCGATTTCGATGCCGAGCGAGAAATCGTTGCAGCAGGAAACGCCGCGGTATGTCGAGTCTCCCGCATGCCAGGCCCTCTTGGTAAACGGCACGAACTGTATCAGTTCGCCGTCACGGCGAATGTACAGGTGCGAGGAAACCTTTAGCCCTGCGATCTCCCTGAAGTAGGGGTGGCTGTTCGCGTCAAGCTGGTTGGTGAACAGCTGGCTGACGTAATCGTCGCTAAAACTGGCCGGCGGCAAACTGATGCCATGCAGGACAACCAGCGACAACCGTGCATTCGGCGGGCGCTCGTCGCAGTTTGCTGACGGTATCTGCCGCGCTCCGGACATCAGGCCGGTTGCTGCGTCAACGCTATTGGCTCCGTCGAAGTCCTGCATGCCGCTCGTCCCTGTCAGTCATTGTCCTGAAAAATCGCCATACCGGATAGTCCGGGTCCCGACCTGCAGCTGTCAATAGCGACGCGCTGCTGCGCCAGTCGACCCCGATCCCTTCCTGCTATACGATGACCGGGCCTGATGCAGGAGATCAAACGCAGTGAGGACCAGCCGTCTTTTCA
>DATCZF010000143.1:0-2783 GCA_036526055.1 Woeseiaceae bacterium | reverse complement strand
CCGTGATCAACGACGGCGGCTTTACCGACAATGGGCCGTTCGAGCGTGTTGCGAATGAACACAGCATTATCGATATCGCTGACCTGGTGCTTATCGATCCTGTAGGGACCGGTTTTGCGAAGGCGGTTGGCGACGCCAAGGGCGAGGATTTCTGGGGTGTGGACCAGGATGCCACGTCCGTTTCCGACTTCATTGCCCAGTATGTTACGCAAAACAAGCGCTGGGCCTCTCCCAAGTTTATCCTCGGCGAAAGTTACGGTGGAATGCGCTCCGGGGCGGTCGCTTACCAGTTACTCACCAGGCACATGATTGCGTTAAATGGCGTTGTGCTGGTTTCCCCGTTTATGGAATTGGCAACCGGGTTTGCCGGAAGGGGAATAGACCTGCCGCACATCATGTTCTTGCCGACTTTTGCGGCTACTGCCTGGTATCACGACGCGCTTGCGAACAAGCCGGCGGACCTGGTTGCATTCGTCGATGAAGTCGAGCGGTTTGCGCTGGGCGAGTATGCATCTGCACTTCTGCTGGGTGACAGGCTGGATCACGACAAGCGGCAGGCGGTTATCGAGAAGCTGGCACAATTTACCGGGCTGGATGCTGACTACTGGGAACGGGCCAATTTGCGCATTAATGAAGGACGTTTCACCAAGGAACTGTTTCGCCGCCGGGGAATCACGGTGGGGCGCATCGACTCGCGTTTTGTGGGCAACATGATCAATCGAGTCGGTGAGTCGCAGGCTTATGACCCGATGCTGAGCGCTATTGGCCCGCCTTACCTCGCTGCCTTCATGGATTATTACAGCAGGGATCTCAAGGTCGAGGATATTGGCACTTACAAGGTCTTTGGCAATGTTTTTGGAAAGTGGGACTGGGGCCACCGGCAGCCAGATGTTGGTCACAAACTGCCATTTGCCAATACCGCCATCGACCTGGCGCTGACGATGACGCAGAACCCGTCGATGAAGGTCCTGGTGCAACAGGGATACTTCGATCTGGCAACACCGCATCTCGCAACCGAGTATTACCTTGATCACCTCGATATCGCCGATGAGTTGCGCAAGAACATAGTCCTCGAGTACTACGAAGCCGGGCACATGATGTATGTGCACGAACCGTCACTGGTCAAATTCAAAAAAGACCTGGCTGAGTTCGTGCTTTCCGCGCACTAGGCGGCAGTCAGTCGGAAGTCGCGCTGCCGCAGGCCGGGCAGGCAGCCCGGCGGTTGATTCTGAGCGACTGCCAGCGGCCTTCGCCGCCATCGTAAAGGAGCAGTGTATTCTGCAGCACGGTGCCGGCGCCCGACAGCGACTTCAGCGTCTCGACGGCCATGGCGCTGCCGATAACCCCGGGCACCGGCCCCAGCACGCCGTTGCCGCTGCAGCTTTCCAGTGATTCGTCGCGCTCCTGGTACAGGCACTGGTAGCAGGCTGACGTCGAATAATCCGGGCCAAACACGGCCAGTTGTCCTTCGAAGCGAATGGCTGAACCCGAAACCAGGCGCCGACGCTCATGCACACAGGCCGCGTTGACGGCGAAGCGCGTCGCAAAATTGTCGCTGCCATCGAGAACGATGTTCGCCGAACGCACGGCGCGCCTCAACGTGTCACCGCTCAGCCGCTGGTCGATCACCTGGTAATTGACGTCAGGGTTGCTGCGCGCAAGCCGCGCAGCCGCCACTTGTGCCTTGAGGCTGCCGACGTCATCCGGGCCATACAGGAACTGGCGGCCGAGATTGCTGGCATCGACCCGGTCGAAGTCGTTGAGGATCAGGGTGCCAACGCCCGCGCTCGCGAGATAGCTGGCGGCAGCGCAACCGATACCGCCGACGCCGACGAGCAGCACCGTGGCTGCTTCGATGCGTGACTGACCGGTTGTCCCTACCTGGACCAGCGCATGGTGGCGAGCGGCACGTGAAGACACCTTTGGCAACGCCCCCTAGTCGTCGATGCGCGCGTCGACGATCGTGACAGCGTCGACGGGCACGTCCTGATGGCCGCCGCTGCGCCCGGTGGCGACTGCGGCAATCTTGTCAACGACATCCATGCCGCCGACGACACGACCAAAAACGGCATAGCCGTAATCGCGTCCGCCATGATTGAGAAATTCGTTGTCGCTCAGGTTTATGAAGAATTGCGAGGTCGCGCTGTCGACTTCACCGGTGCGCGCCATCGCCAGCGTGCCGCGCCGGTTTTTTTCGCCGTTGGCCGCCTCGTTCTTGATGGGCCCGCGGGTCTCCTTGCGGGACATGTCCGCGAGGTGACCACCACCCTGGATCATGAAATTCGGGATCACGCGATGAAAGACCGTGCCATTGTAAAAACCGTCTTCTGCGTAGCGGCGAAAATTTTCGCTGGAGATTGGCGCTGTTTCTTCAAAGAGTTCGATGACGATATCGCCGTGGTTCGTGACAAGAGTGATCATGGGAGTTCCTTTCTGGCTGACTCGCGGTCAGGTTGTGCGACAGAAAAATTCAACTGCGGATTGTAGCAACTGGGAAGGCGTCTTGCGGGCAGATATGGCTGCAGCATCAGGTATCTGCGACCTTGCGGCCCAGTGTGACGCGCGGTCGTCCCGCCAGGTCGGTTACGCTGGCAATGCTTCGCCAACCCGCCTGCGCGAAAAGCCTGGCGACCTCCAGCGCCTTTTCCGCGCCGTGTTCCAGCAACAGCCAGCCGCCCGGTCTGGTCAATGGCAAGCAATCGACGACAAGCCGGCTTATCGCATCAAGGCCGGCGGGACCGGCGCTCAGCGCGCTGACGGGCTCGTGCTGCAGCGTCAGCAGG
>DATCZF010000142.1:0-2885 GCA_036526055.1 Woeseiaceae bacterium | reverse complement strand
CCGGCCTCACAGGTTCCCGCCCAGTCATCGAGGGGCTCGAACAGCAGCACGTCGGCGGCTTTTTCAAAGCGCCGGCACAGCCACTTGCCGAGCAGGCTGCTCTTTGCCCAGTTGCTTTGACACAGGCGTGGTTTCGACGCTTCGCGCATGTCCTTGAATGCCGGATGTTCCGGGCTTATGCCGCTATCGATAACCGCAACGACGACATCCTCGCCATCGAGTCCGCGCGGTCCGCGCAGGCCGCGGTCCGAATCGAACAGCTTCAAAAACTGCGGGCTGTAGTTGGTGTAAAGCGGGCGAATCTCGTCTTCCCAGACCTTAAGAACCTCGTCCAGGCTCTCCAGCTTGTGCGCCTGCGCCGGGGTCATCAGCGCAGCAAAGCCATTGAGGCTGTACTTGTAGCTGTATACCTTGCGCGTGCCGGGCCCGGCCTTGGCAAGAACGGTTTCATGGTCGCGCACCAGCTTATCGGCGTACTGGCTGGCCGCAGGGTTCGCCTTGCTGAAGGCTTGCGTGTTGCCGCCGCTCGCCTTTGCGGCGAACGGTTGCTGCGCGATCTGCTGATCGACGACGGCAGGCGCGCGCAGCTGCACGATGTAGACGCGCGGATCAGCCGCATTGCCGCTCGCATCGGCATAGCGAATGCTGCTGGTGTCGGGGATGACACGCAGCGGCGACTCGTTATCCGCAAACGCTGAACCGGCCAGCGTCAGCGCGATAACCAGGATTAATCGAGTGTGAATCAAAACTCGTCCGTCGATTGGGGTTGCGAGCGCTACAGCGCAGACCGGGCAAGCACGGCCTGACCTGCCGTTGCCAGGCTACTCAATAGAGCAGCTCATATCCTCGCCACAACACATCGGCGATTTAATCTTGCCGTGTCCGTTGGGGCACTTCGAAATTTGCACGGATGAACCGTCCGGTCTTTCGATAGCGTCGTTCTCCAGCGGAGCATCACACTTTGCGCACGACGCATTAACGCTCATGCCGCATTTCTTGCATTCGTAAGTAGCCATATTTTTTCCATCCCAGGTGGTTACCAGTCAAAGTGTAATACACCCACGACAGGTTGTTCATGCTATTCGACCGCGAATAATGCCGGCGACCTTTGCAGCACACGGACGCGGGAGTTTTGCCGAGCCGCGAACTGCAGCTTCAGCAAACCCTAGTCGAGGTACTCCCAGGTATCGGCGCCATCGAGGTTTCGAATACGGGTTGCCGCCAGCAGCGCAGGGTCGAAGTTACGCAGGTTGACGCCATGTTTTGCACCCGGTTCGGGCTGCAGCGGCTCCCAGTCGATCGTGCAGCCACAGCTGCGGCAGCGGACCGTACGCAGGGTTTTGTCGCCCTGAATGTATTCCTCGGTATGTTCAGGGTGGCCGCTGATCTTAACGGTGCCGAACTCGTAGTAGGCCCAGATCGCGCCCAGGCGCCGGCACAGGGAGCAGTTGCAGCAGGTTGCTTCCTCGGGGGCAAAGGGAAGCTCAATTGTTATGGCGCCGCAGTGGCAGTTACCGGTAAGCATGAAACGCCTCGTCAAGCCGCCGCCGCACTTCCGTGCGATTCAGTCTTTCGCCAGCCAGTCACGCGGCACCAGGTAGTAATCGGTCAGCTCCGCTTCGCGTGAGCCCGGTTCCGGCTGCCAGTTGTACTCCCAGCGTACGCGCGGTGGCAACGACATCAGTATCGACTCCGTTCGGCCGCCCGACTGAATGCCAAACAGCGTGCCGCGATCATACAACAGGTTGAATTCCACGTAGCGCCCGCGCCGGTAGAGCTGAAACTCCCGCTCACGTTCACCAAAGGGATGATCCTTGCGCGCCACGACGATTGGCAGGTAGCCCGGCAGGAAGTGATAGGCGGCGCGTTTCACGAATTCGAAACAGTGGTCAAACCCGCCCTCGTTTAAGTCGTCGAAAAACAGTCCGCCGACGCCGCGCGCTTCGTTGCGATGCTTGAGGTAAAAATACTCGTCGCACCAGGCCTTGAACCTGGCGTAAGTATCCTCACCGAAACCGGCACAGGCATCCCGCGCCGCCCGATGCCAGTGCAGCACATCGTCGCGAAAGGGATAGTACGGTGTCAGGTCGAAGCCGCCGCCAAACCACCATACCGGTTCGGCGTCTTCGCGTTCCGCGACAAAGAAGCGGAAATTCGCATGGGTTGTCGGCACATAAGGGTTGTGCGGGTGCAGCACCAGCGACACCCCCATCGCCTGAAAACGGCGTCCGGCGAGCTCCGGGCGGCTGCGGGTTGCCGAGGGTGGCATGGCGTCACCAAAAACGTGCGAAAAGCCCACACCTGCCTGCTCGAAAACACCGCCCTGAATGAGCACGCGGCTTCTGCCTCCGCCGCCGCCGGGGCGCTGCCAGTCGTCATGGCGAAACTTCTCTTTGCCATCGACCTCTTCCAGCTTGGCGACGATGTGCTCCTGGAGACCCTCCAGGAATGCCTTGACGTCAGTGATGGCCGTGTTGAAATCGGTCATGACGAGCCCGCCCTGAATACTCTGCCGGTCGCCAGGTCACGAATTTCCGAGGCTCCCTGCGCGCCGCCATTTTCACCGGGGACGATGAAGTCCACGCGGTTGCCAAACAGCCGCCGCAGGACAAGCTGGTTACGGGCCGGTGGCCTGCCGGACTCGTTGGCGCTGGTGGAGACAAGCGGAGAATCGGCAGCGACGCACAGGGCGCGCGCCACCGGATGCGCCGTCAGGCGCACGGCGATCGAGTCGTGCTTGCCGCGAATCCAGGTGGGGACGGCGGGATCGGCCGGCACGACCCAGGTGACGGGCCGCTGCAGCGAGCTGTACAGATCGGCGGCGGTACATCCCGCCGGCAGCTCGGCCCAGCCGTCAAGCTGCTCCAGGTTGGCCGCAATCAATA
>DATCZF010000141.1:0-4529 GCA_036526055.1 Woeseiaceae bacterium | reverse complement strand
GTTTTCCTCGATGAATGCTTCGAGTATCGGATCGAGCACGGCGTAATCCGGCAACGAATCCGTATCCTTTTGCCCTGGCCGCAGTTCGGCTGACGGGGCGCGCGTGATGACTCGCTCCGGAATGACCGGGGAAACCGTGTTGCGATAGCGGGCAAGCCGGTAAACCAGCGACTTGCTGCAGTCCTTGATAGGCGCGAAGCCACCTGCCATGTCGCCGTACAGCGTTGCATAACCCACCGCCATTTCACTCTTGTTACCGGTGGTCAACACCATGCGCCCGGTCTTGTTGGAAATCGCCATCAGCAAGAGGCCGCGTGCGCGCGATTGAATATTCTCCTCGGTCACATCCGGCGCGCGCCCGACAAACACGGGCGCCAGCTGCTTCAGCGTTGCCTCGTAGATGGGTTCGATGGATATGACGTCATAGCGAATGCCGAGGGCTGCAGCCTGCGCGGCGGCATCTTCCTGACTGATCGTAGCCGTGTAGCGAAACGGCATCATGACTGCCCGTACCCTGTCCGGGCCGAGCGCATCAGTGGCAATGGCAGTCACCAGCGCCGAATCGATGCCGCCAGAGAGTCCGATGACGACGCCGGGAAAGTCGTGCTTGGTCACGTAGTCCCGTGTGCCGGTGACCAGCGCCTCATAAACGCTTGCCTCGGGCGGCAGGGGCTCGGCGATCGAGGCGGGCTGCGGCACAACTCGCCTCGCCTCGCCACGCAACTGCACGAGGTGGAGCCCTTCTTTGAACACGTCCGCGCGAAACTGCACCTCGCCCTCGCCATCCATGACAAACGACCCGCCGTCAAATACGAGTTCGTCCTGGCCGCCCACCATGTTGAGGTAGACCAGCGGAATGCCAGCTTCCTGCACGCGCTTGCGCGCGACGTCCTCGCGGCTTTTTTGCGAATTCATGTCATAAGGAGAGCCGTTGATGACGAAGATGACTTCGGCCCCCGCGCTGCGACTTGCCGCAACCGGTTCCTTTTGCCAGATGTCTTCGCAGATATTGAGGCCACAGCGAATGCCATTGACCTTGAAGACGGCTGCCTCCCTGCCAGGTGTGAAGTAACGTTTTTCGTCGAATACGCGGTAGTTCGGAAGCAGATGCTTGCGGTATCGCGTCAGCTCTTTGCCATCTTTAAAGACGGCGCAGCTGTTGTAAATGAGATCGTCAACGTATTCCGGAAAGCCGACGATGACGGCAAGGCCGTGCGTTTCCTCACGAATGCGCCTGACCGCGTCCTCGACCCGCCTGCGCATGCTCGAATGAAACAGCAGGTCTTCCGGCGGGTAGCCGCAGACGCTGAGCTCAGGAAACAGAACGACGTCAGCGGCGAGCTCCTCGCGAGCGCGCGCCGCATAGTCGAGGATGCGTTCCGTATTCCCGTTAACGTCGCCGACAACGAGGTCAAGCTGGGCCAGCGCGACCGAAATGGAATTGATCATGCGTGATTCCGGTACAAAAAAACTCTGTACCCTGACCCCCTTGTTGGATGCCTAACCGCCCAGCGCCTCCAGCATAGCGCTCCCCAGTTCTGCTGGCGAGCGTACGGTGCGAACGCCGGCTGCGTCGAGCGCCTTGAACTTGTCCGCCGCGGTTCCCTTGCCACCGGCGATGATGGCACCCGCATGGCCCATTCGCTTCCCGGGAGGCGCCGTGACCCCGGCGATATAAGCAACGACCGGCTTATCGACCTCGGACTGAATGTACTCAGCTGCGGCCTCTTCGTCGCTGCCACCAATCTCGCCCACCATGATGATGCCTCGAGTGTCCGGATCGGCCTGGAACAGTTCCAGGCAATCGATGAAGTTCATGCCGCGCACCGGGTCGCCACCGATACCAACGCAGGTCGTCTGCCCCAGCCCGTTTTGGGTGGTCTGGTAGACCGCTTCGTAGGTCAGCGTTCCGGAACGCGAGATGACGCCAATCTTGCCGGGTTGGTGGATGAATCCGGGCATGATGCCGATCTTGGCCTCGCCTGGCGTGATGATGCCGGGGCAATTGGGACCGATCAGGCGGCAGTCGTAGCTGCGCAACGCCGACTTGACCCTGACCATGTCGAGCACTGGCACGCCCTCGGTAATGCAGACGATGACATCGACACCCGAATCCGCTGCTTCGAGAATGGCATCAGCGGCAAAAGGCGCAGGGACGTAGATCATGCTGACGTCGGCACCCGTGGCGGCCACGGCATCGCGCATCGTGTTGAATACGGGCACGCCAAGATGCTCCTGGCCAGCCTTGCCGGGCGTCACGCCCGCAACGACCTGTGTGCCGTAGGCAATGCATTGCTCGGTATGGAATGAACCCTGGTTACCGGTAATGCCCTGGCAAACCACTTTACTGCTCTTGTTGACCAAAATACTCAGGATTCTTTTTTTCCGTCAGGCAGCCGCGGCTACCGCTTTCGTGGCCGCGTCGGTCAGTCCGTCCGCCGCGATGATGTCGAGGCCGCTCTCGGCCAGCAAATGCAGTCCTTTTTCGACGTTGGTGCCCTGCAGTCGAACGACTACCGGGACTTTGACGCCGACTTCCGTCACCGCCGTGATCACACCCTTGGCGATCTCGTCACAGCGCACAATGCCGCCGAAAATATTGACGAGGATGGCATCGACCTTCGGGTTGGCAAGGATCAGCTTGAAGGCCTCGGCAACCCTTTCCGGGGTTGCGCCGCCGCCCACGTCGAGGAAGTTGGCCGGCTCGCCGCCATGCAACTTGATCAGGTCCATCGTCGCCATGGCGAGGCCCGCGCCATTCACCATGCAAGCGATATTGCCGTCCAGCGAAACGTAGTTGAGATCATGCTCGGCCGCTTCGCGCTCCTGCGGGTCTTCCTGCGACAGGTCGCGCCATTCGACGAGGCGTTTTTGCCTGAACAGTGCGTTGGCCTCGATATTGATCTTGCCATCCAGGGCAACGACATCACCTGCCCCGGTCGTGATTAGCGGGTTCACCTCCACGAGGCTGGCGTCGCATTCCAGGAACAGGCGATACAGGTTGCCAATCAGCCCGGTGAACTGCCTGCTCTGTTCCTTGTCGAGACCGAGCCCGAAACACAGCTGCCGTGCCTGGTAAGGTTGCAGCCCGGCATCCGGTGAAATCTTCACCGTAAATATTTTTTCGGGCGTCTTCGCCGCGACCTCTTCGATATCCATGCCGCCTGCCGCCGAGGCGATAAACGCAATGCGACTGGACTCCCGGTCCACCAGCATGCTGAGGTACAACTCGCGCTCGATTTGCGAGCCCTGCTCGATGTAGACGATGTTAATCGGCAGCCCTTCGGGCCCCGACTGGTGCGTGACCAGCTGTTTGCCGAGCATGCCGGCTGCATATTCGCGGACTTCATCCAGGCTTCGGGCCAGCTTGACGCCACCCGCCTTGCCGCGGCCACCCGCATGAACCTGCGCCTTGACCACCCACAGCTCGCCACCGAGTTCCCGAGCTGCCTCGACGGCCGCATCCGGCGTCGCCGCCACCTTGCCTGCCGGGACGGGTATTCCGTACTCGGCAAACAATTTTTTAGATTGATATTCGTGAAGGTTCATTGCTAGATCTTTATCCGGTTGAGTTGCCGACGGGCAAGGCGCCACGCGGTCCATGAAAAAAGTCGGCGTATTTTGGAGCAAACGGCGGATAGACGCAAAAAGCGCGAATTGACCGGCTATTCGATTACAATGCGAACGTAGCAGCGAATCCCAAGGGGAAAAATGACGGACAGCAATTTTGCGGCCGATCCCGCCAGCCGGGATGTACCGGAAAGCCTCGCCGCCGAACAGCCGGACCTGACCTGGCGCGTGCTTGGCACGCTGAACGTCTTCCGCATCTTCCTCGCGGCCGGGCTGCTGACCCTGTATTTTGCCGGCGGCGACGAGCTGCTTTTCGGCGCGGTGCATCCAAAACTTTTTGCGACAACCTGCGCGATCTACCTGGTTTGCGCCATCGCAGCCAACTACCTGATCAGGAGCCGCCGTTTTACGCCAGGTACGCAGGCAGCAGCTTACGTTGCGATTGATATAGCCGCTATCGTCATCCTGATGCACGCGAGCGGCGGAATTGCCAGCGGTCTCGGCGGCCTGCTCGTTATATTCGTTGGTGGTGGCAGCCTCGTACTGCCCCTGCGCTTTCCGGCATTTACCGCCGCCATAGCCTCGCTCGCGGTCCTCGGCGAACAACTGTTTGCACAGATCTCCGGAGAAACGACGTCCACTTCGTTTCCGGCCGCAGGCGTTCTGGGCGGTATTATTTTTGGCATTGCGCTCGCCGCCAGGCCGCTGGGTCGGCGTATTCAGGCCAGCGAGGCGCTGGCCATTCAGCGTGGCGTCGATCTGGCTAACCTGTCGGAACTGAACGAATACATCGTGCAGCACTTGCGTGAAAGCATCGTTGTCATCGATGCCGATAACAAGGTGCGCCTGATCAATGAGTCCGCGGAAAACCTTCTTGGCATCGACAAGAACAGCCATGGCAAGCCGCTGGGTGCGCTCGCACCCGGGCTCGCCAGCTTCATTAACCACTGGCGGTCCGA
>DATCZF010000140.1:0-3868 GCA_036526055.1 Woeseiaceae bacterium | reverse complement strand
TCGGATGAGGCCGTTGAACAAGCGAGCAATTTCCTGCTGGGCGTGTCGGACAAGGAAGCCGTTGAGTCGGTATCCCGACAAGCGGCCATCGGGACACTTGCCGACGGCACTGGTGACTTTGACCTTTCCGACATCACGTTTCAGGAAATGATGTCCACAGGGTCATTTCGGGTCATCAGGAATACGGAACTACGCCGCAATATCTCGCACTATTACTGGTTTGTCCGATCATTCAATATAACGAATGCGACAGCGGAATCTTATCGGTCCGATTTCTTGAAGGCCCTGCTGAGAAACGGTGTCGCACCAAACGCTGTAGGTTCCGAACAGGAATTGTCGGTGTTCGCGGACAAGGAAGTTCGAGCCCTGGTTGAGCAGCTTGGAGCCACAGCGCGGACCCATCAGAATGTACATGCCACCTTTATCGAACAGGCCGAACGATTGTTGGCTGCGGTCGGCGCCGAACTGGGCGATTAGGCACTCACATAAGCGCTAGTCGAGCGGCCGCCAGCAGCCGTAAGCCGACCTTCAAAAATACCGATCTCATTGCACCTGCATGTCCGCTCTCGGTTCAATCAGCGAATACGTTCACTCGGCTTTCAGCCCATCAATCTTCCTTTCAGTAACGCTTGCTCGATGTAAAATAAAACGGTACGGGTCCTTCTGGGGCCCGTTTCACATTGAAACCTCCGGCTTCCAATCCCCGCAGGCCTGGCCGATACTTGTCATTACTTACAGCCGCGAAAACGAAGGCAGGCAGCGATGAATGAAGCTGGTGTTCGCGAGATTTTCAGCGATGCCATTCGTTATTGGGAGCGAAGACGGGTTGTGTACAACACCGTTCTCGTTGTAATTGTGCTGGCGGTATTCGCATACGAATGGTCGTTGTCGGGAACCGCGGTTTCGCTGGATCTGGTGCTGCGGTTCTTTTTGCTCGCGGTAATAGCCAATGTATTTTATTGCGCCGCTTATCTGGCGGATTTTGTCGCCCAGTTTTCGGCGTTTCGCGACGCCTGGCGGCGGCATCGCTGGGTGTTGCTGGCGGTTGGCACGACGTTCGCCGGCATCATCGCGAGATTTGCTTCACTCGGTGCGTTTGGCAGCCAGCCCTGACAGGTGCGGCGCAGCAGCCCGTCTCATCGGGTACTTTGCTGGCGATACAACACGAAGCGCGCTGCTTGCGAGATTTTTTGATACTACAGGAGCCAGGTCGCGGTGAACTCATCAAGTGAATGGGATGCGATAGTCGTCGGCGGCGGCCACAACGGTCTCGTCGCGGCGTTCTATCTGGGCCGCGCCGGCCTGAAGACCCTTGTCGTCGAAAAGAATGCCATGGTCGGGGGAGCCGTCGTCAGCGAGGAGTTTCATCCCGGCTATCGAAACTCGGTCGCGTCCTACGTTGTCAGCCTGCTGCAGCCCGAGGTGATCGACGATATGCGCCTGGCTGACTACGGGTATCGCAGCATTCGCCTCACTAACAGCTTCTATCCACGGCCCGACGGACGCAGCCTGCTGCTGACCGGAGACGCGGCTGCCGACCAGGAAGAACTGGCGCAGTTTGACGTCGATGCTGCCGAACAGATGCAAGCTTTTTACAGCGTCGTTCGCGAAATTGGCCCGGTATTCGCGGAGCAGTGGTTGCGCGAACCGCCACAGTTGCATGGCGGAGGTGTCACTGATTTGCTCGCCGCACTGCGCATGGGGCGCGCGTTCAAGCGTCTTTCGGCCGCTGCCCGGCATCGCCTGATGCAGTTTCTGCTCGGCAGTGCCCGTAGCCTGATCGAGCGCTATTTCTCGCAGGCCGACCTCAAGGCGATTATGGGCGCCTCGGCGCTGTCGGGGAACTTCGCGAGCCTGCACCAGCCAGGCTCGGCAATCCCGTTGCTGCATCACGCGGTCGGGCAACTGGATGGTGTGCCGGGTGCGTGGGGTATCGTTATTGGCGGCATGGGAGCGATCACGCAGGCGATGGCGCAGTCGGCTGCATCTGTTGGTGTCGAGATTCGCACGAATTGTCCGGTACAACGCATCCTGACACAGGGCGGTCGCGCCTCGGGAGTGGAGCTGGCAAGCGGCGAGCAGATCAGTGCAAGGGTGATATTGGCGAACACGGATCCCAATCGCACTTTCCTGAAGTTGCTGGCGAAGGATGATTTGCCCGTGCAATTCGCAGCAGATATCAAGATGCTGCGCCAGGAAAGCGCGTCATTGCGCATCAACCTGGCACTGCGCGGATTGCCGGATTTTGTCAGCCGTCCCGGCGATACGCCGGGACCACAGCACCAGGGTTTCATCTGTTTTAACGAATCCATCGACAACATCGAGGCCTGTTACCGCAGCGCCCGGGCCGGCCGCCTGCCGGACAACCCGATGATAGAGGCGCTGATACCGTCGACGCTGGACGCTACACTTACTGCACCTGGCCACCATGTGATGAGCCTGCTGGGCAAATATTTCCCCTTCGACCTGGCGGATGGCGCGAACTGGGATGACATGGCGGACAAGGCGGCAGATGGCATCATCGCTTATTTGCGACGGTATATAACGAACCTCGATGACATCATCGTCGCCCGCCAGGTACTGACACCACTCGATTTCGAACGGCGCTTCGGCATGACCCGCGGCGACATCTGCCATGGCAGGCTGGAGCCGGACCAGCTCTTCAGCATGCGGCCGCATCCAGATGCGGCCCAGTACGCGACCCCGGTCAAGGCACTCTATCTGTGCGGTTCCGGGGCGCATCCTGGTGGCGGGGTCACCGGCGCGCCCGGATTTAACGCTGCACGGCGCGTCATTAAGGATTGGGCAGCATTGCGAAAGTCCTAGGCTGGAAAGGGTCTGCCATTAACCCAGGAATATGCGTTGCTCTGCCGGCCGGCTGACAGCGGGTTTTTGCAGGTGTATGGTATGAGGTTAGCCATTGGCGAAATTCTTCGCCGAGGTAGACCTTTAATGTGAGGGGTAAAATGAAAAAATTACCTGAATTTCCAGATATTTTGTCAGTCCGCCCTTTGATGATTTCGCTGATCCTTGCGTCCTTCGCGTTGGTGGCCTGTGATCGAGCGTCAGAACAACATGAAACACCCGCCGTTGCAGATGAAATGCCGGCCGCCAAGGAAGACCCGACAGCTGCTGCGGTTGCCAATGCGCTGGAAGCCGCATGGCCGGGCATGGCGACTGATGCAGCAGTGGTCGACTGGGAAGGAAACGTCCTGAAGGAGGGATCCAACGGTTATACGTGCCTGCCGACACCGGCGCAGCTGACTGATAATGCGCCCATGTGCATGGATGCCGGCTGGATGGAATGGGCTCAAGCCTGGAACACCAAGGGGCCATACGAGGCGAAGGGTCTGCACATTTCCTACATGCTTGGCGGCGATGGTGGCGCCAGTAATACGGATCCCTATGCCGAGGGTCCTACCGAGGATAACGAGTGGATCAAGGAGGCTGCGCACCTGATGATTATCGCGCCCGCGGAAATGCTTGCGGGCTACCCGACCGATCCCAACAATGGTGGCCCCTACGTGATGTGGCGAGGAACGCCCTACGCGCACCTGATGGTGCCCATCGGCGCCCGGGACGAGATGTCGGTTGCCATGGAAGCCCCGACAAATGCCACGGTTGCCAATGCCCTTAGTGCGGCATGGCCGGGCATGGCGACTGATGCAACA
Source organism: Woeseiaceae bacterium (assembly GCA_036526055.1). Classification (GTDB taxonomy): domain Bacteria; phylum Pseudomonadota; class Gammaproteobacteria; order Steroidobacterales; family Woeseiaceae; genus JAHEFE01. The sequence goes on along the minus strand of DATCZF010000140.1, from coordinate 197 downwards.
GTGGTCGACTGGGAAGGAAATGTCCTGAAGGAGGGGTCCAACGGTTATACGTGCCTGCCGACACCGCCGCAGCTGACTGACAACGCGCCCATGTGCATGGATGCCGGCTGGATGGAATGGGCTCAAGCCTGGAACACCAAGGGGCCATACGAGGCGAAGGGTCTGCACATTTCCTACATGCTTGGCGGCGATGGTGG
>DATCZF010000139.1:0-8663 GCA_036526055.1 Woeseiaceae bacterium | reverse complement strand
TTGTCACGGTAATTGATTCCTATTGATCGTTGTTTGCCAGTGCGGCCAGTTCCGCGGCTCTCGTCGCCGCCTTGTCGATGGCCGCAGTAAAGATACCACGTGCATCCTTAGCGTCCAGAAATTCAAAGGCTGCCATGGTGGTTCCGCCCGGCGAACGAACGCGTTCGATGAGGCGCGACATGTCTTCCGTTTCGGCAGCGGCCAGGGCGGTCGCCCCCCTTGCGGTTTGTACGGCAAGCTGGCGAGCCGTAGTCTCGTCAATCCCATATGCAATACCAGATTTGATCATGACGTCGATGAGAAGATAAAAATAGGCTGGTCCTGTGCCGGATATTGCTGTAACCGCATCCATTTTCGCTTCGTCGTCGAGCCAGATCACGTGGCCTACAGCAGCCATTATTTTTTCAGCCAAATTCCTCTGCGGCTCGCTCGCAAGCGCGTTGGCAAACAGCGCGGATATACCCTGATCTATCAGGGCTGGCTGGTTGGGCATGACGCGAATTACGGCGAGATCGCCACCCAGCCATGCCTCGATATCGGTGCTGCAGGGTCCGGCAGCAATGGACATTACCAGCGGCTGGTTCTGCTGAATGTCAGCGGCCAGTTCCCGGCAGACCGGTTGCAGAATCTGGGGCTTAACCGCGAACAGTATGACGTCTGCGCGTTGCGCGACGATGCGATTGTCCCCTGTAATGTGCGCACCGAACAATTCCTGCCGGAGCTGATCACATCGCTCGACAACCGGCTCTGAAATAAACAGGTCGGTTGCATGCATTCCACCGCGCAGCAGTCCACCTGCGATTGCGCGAGCCATGTTGCCGCCGCCGATTATGCCAATCTTGCAGGTAATCATTCTCTGGCTCCAAACAGTGCCGTTCCAATCCTCACTATGGTTGCTCCCTCGGCAATCGCTGCAGGGTAGTCATCGGACATACCCATCGACAGCGTGTCAAGTTGCAAGCCTTCTTTATTCAGTGTCTGCATGAGTTCGCGCAAGACAGCAAAAGGCTTTCTCTGTTCCTCGAATCCGTCCCGAATTGCTGGCAGGCACATGAGACCGCGCAGGCGCAGGTTGGGAAGCTTTGCAATCTGGTGGGCCAAGCGGGCGACTTCCGCAGGCGCCACCCCGCTTTTGGCCTGTTCGTTGTCTACGTTGACCTGGATACAGACATTCAGTGGCGGCAGGTGGGCGGGCCGCTGATCGTTGAGCCGCTGGGCAATCTTCCGGCGATCGACGGAGTGCACCCAGTCAAAAGACTCGGCGACCTCTCGGGTCTTGTTGGACTGCAGGTGTCCGATGAAGTGCCAGACCAGGTCCTTGCGCCCCGCCGCCCTGATCTTCTCCAGCCCCTCCTGGACGAGGTTTTCGCCAAAATCGCGCTGCCCGGCATCTGCGGCTTCCAGCACCTTGTCGAGGGGTTGTTTCTTGCTGACGGCGAGCAGTCGCACCGTCCCCGGTCTGCGCCCCGCACGAATTGCCGACTGTGCCAGCTGCGTCTCAATATTTGCAATGTTTTCCGTGACTTTAATCACGTTTTGCTCCGAATGCTTAGGTATACTGCGCTTGGTGGATGCCAAATTATGGTAAGTCCAAACAGACGAAAAAACGAGGGAGAATCATGGCCGTAGACGTTGCTCAACTCTTGTCGTTCACGGTGAAGAACAATGCGTCCGACCTGCATTTGTCAGGCGGCGTACCGCCTATGATCCGCGTTGACGGCGATATCAAGCGTGTGAACATGCCTGCGCTTACGCATAAAGAAGTCAATAGCATGGTGTACGACATCATGAATGACAAGCAGCGTAAGGACTACGAGGAGTTCCTGGAAACAGACTTCTCGTTCGAAATTCCCAAGCTGGCTCGATTTCGCGTCAACGCTTTTAACCAGAACCGTGGTTCTGCCGCTGTTTTCCGCATCATTCCCTCGGAGATTCTGACCCTGGATGATCTGGGAGCGCCGAAGATTTTCAAGGATGTTTCCATGCATCCGCGCGGCATCGTACTGGTTACCGGCCCTACAGGCTCCGGTAAGTCAACGACGCTGGCGGCGATGGTGGATTACATCAACGACAATAAGCCCGATCACATTCTGACGATCGAGGATCCGATCGAGTTTGTCCATGAAAGCAAGAAATCGCTGATCAACCAGCGTGAGGTGCATCGCGATACGCTGGGTTTCAACGAGGCGCTGCGATCGGCGTTGCGTGAAGACCCGGACGTCATTCTCGTGGGCGAACTTCGTGACCTGGAGACCATCAGGCTCGCGCTTACGGCTGCTGAAACGGGACATCTTGTTTTCGGCACTTTGCACACGAGTTCGGCGGCTAAAACCATCGACCGTATCGTCGACGTATTTCCTGCAGCCGAAAAGGAAATGGTCCGCGCCATGCTCTCGGAGTCATTGCGGGCCGTAATTTCCCAGACCCTGCTGAAGAAAATCGGCGGTGGCCGCATAGCAGCACACGAAATAATGATCGGAACGCCGGCTATTCGAAACCTGATCCGCGAAGGCAAGATTGCGCAAATGTATTCCGCAATTCAGACCGGTCAGGCTGCTGGCATGCAGACACTTGATCAGAACCTTACCGAATTGCTGGCGAAGGGTCAGATCAACAAGGAAGAGGCGCGATTCCGCGCTGTCAACAAGGATAACTTCTAGGAGCCCCGTGTCGAGCGGAACCGCCGGGAGATTGAAAGATGGAACGTGAAGATGCCATAAGACTGATTCAGAACCTGCTGCGCAAGCTGATTGAAAAGGAAGGTTCTGACCTGTTCATTACCGCGGGCTTTCCGCCCGCCATCAAAGTTGACGGCCAGGTGCACAAGGCGACCGATACGCCCCTGACAGCACAGGAATCGGCCGTGATTGTTCGCGCAATAATGAATGACCGGCAGATTCGCGAATTCGACGCTACCAAGGAGTGTAATTTCGCGATTAGCCCGCTTGGTATCGGACGGTTTCGCGTCAGCGCTTTTATTCAACAAGGCAGCGCCGGCGCGGTGCTGAGAACGATTACGACAGAAATCCCGACGGTTGAAGAACTCGAGCTGCCGCCGTCGCTGAAAGATATCGTGATGAACAAGCGCGGGCTCGTCATCATCGTGGGTGGCACAGGCTCCGGTAAATCAACCACGCTTGCGGCCATGATTGGCCATCGCAACGCGCAATCGCGGGGTCACATCATCACTATCGAGGATCCGGTCGAATACGTGCATCCCCACAATGGTTGCGTCATTACGCAGCGGGAAGTCGGTGTCGATACGGAAAACTGGCACGCGGCGTTGAAGAACACACTTCGCCAGGCGCCCGATGTCATTCTGATTGGCGAAATTCGTGACCGGGAAACGATGGAATACGGCATTCAGTTTGCAGAGACCGGCCATCTGTGCCTGGCAACCCTGCATGCCAACAGCGCGAACCAGGCGCTTGATCGAATCATCAACTTCTTTCCGGAAGAGGGCCGCCAGCAAATTCTCATGGATCTGTCGTTGAACGCCAAATCCTTCATTTCGCAGCGGTTGATTCCGCGCGAGAGCGGTGTGGGCCGTGTCGCGGCTATGGAAATCATGCTGAATACGCCCCTGATTGCCGACCTGATCTTCAAAGGAGAGGTGGCGCAAATCAAGGAAATCATGGCGAAGTCAACGCGGCTCGGCATGCAGACCTTCGACCAGGCGCTTTTTGCGCTGTACGAAAACGGCACGATTTCTTACGAGGAAGCCCTGCGGAACGCCGACTCCAAGAATGAACTTCGGCTGCGGGTCAAACTGGACAGCAAGCGCGAGTCCGCGGCCGCTCACCAGGAAGACGAAAGCCTCAAGATATTGGAAGAAGATACGGCGCAGCAATTTTAAGCACTGCCGCAACACGGAGCCCGAAACATGGACATTAAACCGCTGCTTAAATTGATGGTGGAGAAGAAAGCCTCGGACCTTTTCTTCACGCCGTTCGCGCCGGTAAAGATCAAGATCGAAGGCAAGATTATCGCCGTCAACAATCGGGAATTGACGCCCAAGGCGGTCAAGGAAGCGGTCTATAGCCTGATGACCGAAGAGCAGATCGAAACGCTGACGCGTGAGCTGGAGATCGATTTTGCGATTTCCGAACCCGGTATGGGCCGGTTTCGTGCCAACGTATTTCACCAGCGAGGAAATCTCGCGTTCGTGCTGCGCTACATTATCGCCGATTTGCCTACTCTGGACTCCCTGGGAATGCCGGACGAACTGAAAGAACTGGCCATGCTGCGTCGCGGCCTGGTGCTGATGGTCGGCGCGACCGGATCGGGCAAGTCGACCACGCTCGCAGCGATGATCAATTACCGCAACGAAAAGGATTCGTCACACATCATTACGGTTGAAGACCCCATCGAGTTTCTGCATCCCAACAAAAAGTCGATCGTCAACCAGCGTGAAGTAGGGCTCGACACGGAGTCATTCCATCGGGCCTTGCGCAGCGCCATGCGTGCTGCGCCCGACGTTATCCTGATTGGCGAGATTCGCGACCAGGAGTCCATGCGCGCTGCCCTGGATATGGCGGGTACCGGTCATTTGGCGATTGCCACTTTGCATGCAAACAATTCGCCCGAAACGCTTGATCGAATCATTAACATGTTCCCGCAACAGCAACATGCGCAGATCTTCATGGATCTCGGTCATTATCTCCGCGCCATTATCTCCCAGCGCCTCGTGCGAACCCACGAAGGCAAGCGCGTGGCGGCCGTCGAGTTGATGCTGAATTCGCCACACGTCAAGGAAATGATCCTCAAGGGTGATATCGACGCGGTCAAGGAAGCCATGCGCAACAGCACCGAGCAGGGCATGCAGAATTTCGACGACGCGCTGATTTCCCTCTATCGGACCGGCACGATTTCCCTGGAGGAGGCGATGTCGCACGCGGATTCGCGGGCGAATCTCGAAGCCAAGATCAATTTTGGCGGCTAGGGCGCCAGGCGCTTTCTAGAACACGCTGGTCGCGTCGAAAACCGGGCCATCTACGCAAACCCGCTTCATGGCGGGACCCTTGTCTGTTCGCACCTCGACCGCGCAGCCCGCGCAGCCACCTACGGCGCAAGCCATGAACTCTTCCAGGGACACCTGGCACGCGACATTGTGGTTGCGTGCAATTGCCGCTGTTGCCCGTAGCATCGGCGTTGGTCCGCAGGCGAAGATTTCACTTTTTGCGAGCACCTCTGGCGGTTGCTGATGCAGCCAGGTTTCCAGCAATGCGGGCACGTAACCATCGAAGCACCCCGCAAAACCGGACAATGTGGCGAGACGGCTCGGTATCTGCCAGCGTTCCAGCAACGGATGTGCGGCAATTACGCCCGGCGGTGCCCAGTCTGCCGGCAGCCGGGAATCGATAACCTCGAACGGAAACGGAAGTTCCGAACCCATGAATGCCACTGCATGCCATGCGGAGGAATCGTCCTTCAGCCATTCTGCCAGGAAGACCATCGGTGGTATGCCGACGCCGCCGCCGACAAGCAATGCATAGGGACGCTCTTGTGACGGTCGAAACGGTTGCCCGATGGGCCCCATCACGCTGACGGTATCGCCCTGCCGTTTGTGGCTGAGGCTGCGCAAACCCCCGCCGACAATCTTGAAAAGCATTTCAATCCAGCCTTCCTGCGCATTTGCCCGCATGATCGACAACGGTCTGCGCATCGGCAGGGTCTCGTCGCAGCGAATATGCACGAAGCTGCCCGGCCTGGCATGCGCGGCGCACTTTCTGGCTTCGACGCGCAGGACGAACTGGTCGCCCGCGTAGTGCCGAATATCGAGGACGGTTGCATCCTCGACAAAAATGGTTCCCCGGTGTGGTTTGTCCGGGTTGCTTGGGGCCGCTGACAGCATCATCGGGCTTCCAGGGTTTCGATGACGGTTTCGAGGACGGCCATGCGCACCGCGACGCCGTTGGTTACCTGCTCCCTGATGACGGAGGTCGGGCCATCGGCGAGTGCGGACTCGATCTCGACGTTACGATTCATCGGGCCTGGATGCATGACGATGGCATCGGGCGCGGTTCTTTGCATGCGCTCGCAAGTCAGGCCATAGGTTGCAAAATATTCGTCGGTACTCGGAATGCCCTCGATATTCGCGATTCGTTCGCGCTGGATGCGAAGTGCCATGACCACATCGGCATTGCTCAGGCCCTTGTCGAGATCGCTGAATATTCTTGCCCCGCTAATCACCCCTGGCTGCGGCGCAAAGGCGGGGGGGCAGACAACGCGCAGCTCGCCCACGCCCAGCGTTGCCAGGCCGTCTGCGATAGATCGCGCCACTCGAGAGTGTGCAACGTCACCAACAATCGTGACCGTCAGGTTCTCGATGTCCTTGCGGTGACGTCTTATCGTCAGAAGATCGAGCAGTCCCTGCGTCGGATGGGAAACGTCCGCTTCCCCGGCGTTGACTACCGAGACAAAATCATTGACGTGTCGGGCGATATAGGCCGGGACGCCGGCACTGGCGTCGCGCACGACAAACACATCCACCTGCATCGCCTGCAGCGTGTAGATCGTATCGAGGATGCTCTCGCCCTTGATTCTCGATGACATGTTGACATCGAGATTCAGGACATCGGCACCGAGCCGTTTGGCGGCGAGATCAAACGATGCCCGCGTTCTCGTGCTGGCCTCGAAGAACAGGTTCGCGACGGTGCGGCCGGTGAGGATAGCGTTGCGGGCGGCGGGCTGTCCTATCGGGCTCACGTAATTCTCTGCCCGATCCAGCAGACCAACCAGCATGCCCTTGCTGAGTCCCTTCAGGGTCAGCAAATGGCGCAGATTTCCGTTCTTGTCACATTGCAATTCGGAAGCGTTAAGCCCGGGAACAGGCGGTAAGGATTGTGGCTGCTTCATGGCGCGGCAGTTTACGGCCTGCGGTAGCCCTCGGTAAAGTAGCAATCCGCCTCAGGAGGCGCCGGGGGCATTCGCGGCAAGCCAGCGTTCGGCAATGACGGCGGCGGAGATCGCGTCGATATCGCCTTTTTGCATGCGTCCGCGCAGGCCGGACTGCCGCTGCGCCTTGAACAACGCCTCCGCTTCCATCGAGGAAAAACGTTCGTCGACGAGTGCCGTTGGAATGCCAAAGCGCTCGAGTTCTTTAGCAAATTTTCTCGCGGCCTGGCTCATGTCGGCTTCCGATCCGTCAGCGTGAAACGGCAGTCCGACAAGCAACTGGCCGGGTCGCCACTCCTCGATGAGCCGTTGAATTGCCAGCCAGTCAGGGCCGGTGTCACTGACGGCAACCACCGTGAGCGGTGTCGCCGATCCGGTCACTTGCTGGCCTGCGGCTACGCCTATGCGCCGCAGGCCGAAGTCAAAGGCGAGGATGGTTAACGGGCGCAGGTCAGGCGTGCCCGGCATCTGTCGACAAATGCGATATATCGAATCCCAGTTGCCGTGCAGCCAGCGCCCAGCGCTGTGAAAACGGCTTATCGAATACGATATCCGCGCTGGCCGGTACCGTGAGCCACGAATTCGCAAGCATCTCCTCTTCGAGTTGCCCCTTCTCCCAGCCCGCGTAACCGAGCGCCATCAGGAAGCGCTGTGGGCCACGGCCTGCGGCAATGGCTTCGAGGATGTCCCGGGAAAGCGTTACCCGTATATCCGGCGAAACGGACATCGTGCTGTCCCAGGCGCCGGTCGGTTCGTGCAAGACGAAACCCCTCTCGGGAGTTACCGGCCCGCCATAGAATATGGGCTGCCCGGCAATTTCGTCCTCGTACTCATCGATGGCCAGCTGCGCAAACAGGTCCGCCAGGGTGTGCTCTGTGGGCCGATTGATCACGATCCCCATGGCGCCTTCGTCGTTGTGCTCGCAAATGAGCGTCACCGAGCTGCTGAAATTCGGGTCGGCCATTCCCGGCATGGCGATAAGAAACTGATTGATGTAGGAAGTCACCGATTCCATGGCGACAGTATCCGAAAACTGCGCGCCGCATACAACCGGGGCCGCGAGTTATCGAGTCTGTCGACCGGCATCGAATCGCCATTTGTAGGCAAAACGAAGAGAGTCATACTCTTCTCGAATCTGTTGCGGAAACGGATCAAAGGGCGCAGCGCGCCTGAGGATGCGCAGTGCCGCCTGGTCCAGCGACGGGTTGCCGGACGAACGCAGAACGACGATATCGGTGAGATGTCCCTGCGCGTCAATTGTTACCTGCAGTGTGGGGCTGCCGACGCCAATGTTGCCGAGTTCCGGTATGTAGGCCGCGCCGATCGCCTCGATTTTGCGTTTCCAGCGATCCAGGTACCCGGCGACGACGGACTCCTGTGTATCGGCGGCTATGACAAGCTGGCGAAGATCCTCGTCACGGATTTTCAGCGTGGCATCCTGATCGCGAGGCAATGGCAAGGTTTGCGTGACACCGGATTCCAGCCTGATGGCCGTGGCGGCATCGGTGGCCGGCGGGTCGCGCAGCGCTTCGCTGACGCGGCGGGCGGCCTCAGAGGTCGTTGCGAGTTGCTGGTCGGCCGTCTGTTCGTGAGGCCTGGCATCGAGCAAGCGGTCGCCACGAACGTCGCCGGAGTTGTCGATCGCGGCATTCGATTCCGCAGGCGCGCTGGGCCTCACGTCCTCGCGGGTGTTACCGCCACCGCGCTGACTGGCCTGCGCCAGGTATGCCGCATTCTCCGGGCGCACGACGCGTTGCCTGGGATCC
>DATCZF010000138.1:0-6632 GCA_036526055.1 Woeseiaceae bacterium | reverse complement strand
TGGCGGTCCGCTCCGCCAGCGGATAGCGTGCGATCAACTCGTCGGGCAGCGTGTAGTCATAGTCGCTCAGGTGCATGGGCGCGCATGGTAGCAGAGGAACAACGATTTACCGCGCTTTTTAGCACGAAAAAGCGGCGACAGGACATACATCCTGCCGCCGCCCGATGATGAAAAAGACGTGCTGCCTGTCAATCCTTGTCAGGCTCGATAACGATCTCCTTGCGAATAACTTTTTCGCTGCCATCCGGTGCCAGCATGATATTGAATTCGCGTTTGAACTCCGGCATCTCAACCTTGATGGTCTTGCGTTTCTTGTCTCGCATGACCTGAATCTCGAGCTCTTCGCCAGCCTGGTAAGAGCCAAGGATTCGCATTGCATGCCGCACCGACTGCGGCTCGCGCCCATCGATTTTCAGGATGACGTCGCCGTCCTGCAGTTGCAGCGAACGCTCGCCCGGGGCTTTCACGACGAGCAGGCCCGCATCCGCATTAAAATATCGGCCCAGTTCCTTGCTCAGGGGTGCAAGCTCCATATCGCCCCAGCCTCGCTTGTCACCCATCATGACGAATTCATTCATGTTGAAGCCGCCGGGTGCCATTCTTCTTGAAAAAGCGTTCGGACCGCGGCCATCGGTAAAGAACTCGAACACACGGCGCGCCGGTTCCTGCGGAATCACCTTGACGCTGGCAGCCTTGCCCTCACGCAGGTACTCAACGTTGAGCTCCTGCCCCACTTCCACGCCATCCATGAATTCCAGCAACAACTCCCTGGCGCGTGCCGGGCTATCCGCGCTGAAGGACTCGCCGCTGATTGCCGTAATCACATCGCCAGCCAGCAATCCTGCCTGCTCACCACCTCCGCCGGGCGTTACGGCGACGATTTTCACGCCGGCAACGGGGCCTTTTTCGTCATCCTCGCCGAGCATGACGCCAAGCATTGCCTTGCTGGGCCGCAGGTCTCTCATGTGCTCCATTGTCCAGGCCAGCTCCGCCCGATTCTTGCTGAGCTCGGCAATCTTTCTTGCGGCCTGTTCGAGACGCATTTCCGCCTCGCGCATCGCCTCGTCTGAATCCTTTTCCGCACCCTGCAGATCCTTGGCAGCTAGCGCCAGGTCACGCTCTGCCGCCTCGAGCGCCTGCTGCTGGGCAAACTTTTCAGCTTCTCTCTGCGCCTGTTCGTCCTGTGCCAACAAAGGCGGCGAAAGCGCTACGAGTGCGCAAAGCAGCAAAATCTGTCCTGTGGTTTGCATTTCGAAACTCCTCGATATCGTTATTTACATGGAAACCCGTTGCAGCGACGGCTAAAAAGCCGCCTTCTGCGCTTGCGCATAGCGCAGCTGCAACAGGGCGTTCATTAATCGGACACGCTCCTGCCAGTAAAACATCTTCTGATCATTGCTCAGGTTGGCGCCCGGATGGTTAAGCCAGAAATCAATCAGGGCAATGCGGTCTTCCAGTTGTGCCATCGTCGCCGCGGTGCCCGCCCGAATGAGACGCGGCTGCTCCGGTATCGCCCGCAGGTCGCGTTCCAGCAACTGCGATTCCACCATCAGTGCCTGCAATGTCGGTACGCCGGAATTTGTCCCCTGCGACTCGTAACTCGGTACGGTCGGGAAGGCGTCCTCGTTGCCCGCCGGCACCGGTGCCGGTATGCGAATCGCCAGCATCGCGACGGTCGCGGCCACGGCAGCTCCCGCCACCCAGCGCAACGCCGTCCAGTTCGGGCCGGACTTCAGCAGGCCTTCAGCCTTGCCGAGCTCCTCGATACGTTCCCAGACCGCTCGCGGTGGTACCGTATCCGGCAATTCGCGAATCGCCTGCCGAATCCTGTCGACTTCACCCGGGTTCACACCGATGATTCCGTCTGTCGTGTTTTCCATATTGCTCATCGTCATTTTCAATAACCTCCAGGCAGGAGGCCCTCGACATTGTCCGGACAGGCCTTGCGGTCAGCCTGCTCCAGTAACAGCCGCAATCGCTGGTATGCCCTCGACAACTGCGACTTCGAAAAACTCTCGGACTTGCCCATCAAGTCCGCGATCTCTTTGTGCGTATAACCCTCGACATCGTGCAGCCAGACGATCGTGCGGCTGATCGACGGCAGGTTGCCCAGTGCCGCGTCCAGGTCCATGGCGTTATCGATACTGCCGTGGCGCTGTTCGCTGCCTGCCACGCTGGCGGGCCCGTCTTCCCAGTCGTCCTCCAGGCTCTGGCCTTTGCTGTGCCATGATGAACGCAGGAACATCAGGCACTTGCTCAGCGCAATCCGCCGAATCCAGCCACCCAGCGATGCCTCGCCACGAAACCCGGCGATGCTGCGCATGACCTCGATAAAGGTCTCCTGCAACAGGTCCTCCGCCGTCGATGGCACTCGCGTCAGCCGCAGGCAGAGCGAGTAAACCGGCGTCGAGAACGCCCGGTAGAGGACCGCGTGAGCCCGGGAATCGCCGTGCATGGCGCGCCTCACTATTGCCTCGTCAATGTTGATGTCACTAAATCGGCTCATATACGTCTTCTAGGATGCGTGAGCGCTGCAAATCGTCGCAGCGCGCTGATAAATTGTGGCAGTGACCGACACGCCCGCATATACTTACCGCCTTTCGTGCCGGGGTGGCGGAACTGGTAGACGCGCCGGACTCAAAATCCGGTTCTGGAAACAGAGTGCGAGTTCGATTCTCGCTCCCGGCACCAATTCAACTTTCGACAGTATAGGGTGTCCCCGCCCTGATCGGGGCATCAGACAGCCTTATGAAGTATTGTTCCTCCTGCGGCAACCAGGTCAACAAACGGATTCCCAAGGGCGATAACCGCCATCGCTATATCTGCGACCGCTGCGGCGCCGTTCATTATCACAACCCGAAAATTGTCGTGGGCTGTGTCCCTGAGAAGGATGGTCGAATCCTGCTGTGCAAGCGGGCGATTGAGCCCCGCGAAGGCTACTGGACCGTTCCCGCCGGATTCATGGAGCTCGGCGAAACCATGGCCGAAGGCGCGGCCCGGGAAACCCTGGAAGAGGCTCGAGCGGTCGTGGAAATCGGGCACCTGTTCGCTGCCGTTGACGTCGTGCATGCCGGCCAGGTGCACGTGTTCTTCACCGCGCAACTGACCAGCGATTTTGCCCCGGGAGAAGAGACCCTGGAGACCCGGCTATTCAGCAAAGAGGAAATTCCCTGGTCCGAAATCGCGTTTCCGAGCGGCGTCTTCGCGCTTGAGCGATATTTCGAAGATCAGGGTAAAAACAACGGCACCCACCTGGGCAACGCGCCACGCGTCAAGTACTAGCGACGCACTCGCGCTCAATCCGCCGCGGCGGAATCCAGCGATTTTCTGAGCTGGGCAGCCGGCAGGTAACCGGCAACCAGCGTGCCATCCGCAAAGACGATAGCCGGGGTACCGCGCAGCCCGATGTCCTGCCCCAGCGCAAAAATCGTAGTGATGCTGTCGCTGTTGCACGGCCGCGTTTCGAATTCCTGGTCCATCTTTGCAGCGGTCAGTGCCGTATTGCGGTCTTTCGCGCACCAGACATTCGCGGCCTTTTTCCAGGAATCCGTCTGCGGTCCGTTACGCGGGTACAGCAGGTAACGAACCTCGATCCCCTGGTCCAGGTATTCCTGAATCTGGCGATGCAGCCGCCTGCAGTAAGTACAGTCGATATCGGTAAAGACGGCCACGCTGTAGTCGACTTTTTTCGGGCTGAACGTAATGAAGTTGTCTGCGGCAACCTTGTCCATGATCAGCTTGCGGGACTCGGTGCGGCTGTCTTCGGTGACGTTGCGCTGGGTTTGCAGGTCGATGATGTCGCCCTGCAGCAGGTAACGTCCATCGGCGGAAATGTAGGCGACGATGGTGCCCTTGCTGATCGCGTACATACCCTTGATCGGGCTCGGCACCACTTCCTCGCGATTGATGTCGGGAAACATCGCTGTAATCGTGTTTCGAACCTGTTCGAGCTCCTGGTCATCGCCTGTCGTTGCGGCGGGGACCGTTCCGGCGAAGAGCAAAAACGCTAATGAAACGAGCAGATTACGCATGACTGTCATCAATATATTACCTGGTTGCCTGGCTCCCTCGGGGGCCAGCGGCTGAGTTTTGTACCGGAATTCGACCCGCCAGGGTACCAGCAGGTTCCGCGTCGGAAGCGGATTGTACCAGAGAATTCGCTGAATTCACCCGGCGGCGTCTAGCCGCGCGGATGGTGCCTGCCGTGCAGGTCCTTGAGTCTTTCCCTGGCGACGTGCGTATAGATTTGCGTGGTAGACAGGTCGCTGTGGCCAAGCAATAGCTGCACAACGCGTAAATCGGCGCCGTGATTCAGCAAGTGGGTCGCAAAAGCGTGGCGCAGGCTGTGCGGCGACATTTTTTTGCTGATGCCGGACTTGCTCGCATAGCGCTTGATGATGTGCCAGAAAGCCTGGCGCGTCATGCAATTGCCGCGGCGCGTCGGAAACAGGTACTCGGTTTGCCGCTCCAGGAGGATTTCCATACGCGGACCCTCCATGAATTCCCGCAGCCAGCGCTGCGACTCATCGCCAAGCGGAATGAGCCTTTCCCGGTCACCCTTGCCCACGATGCGCAACACACCCTGGTTAAAATTGACCTGAGACTGACGCAGGCTGATCAACTCCGAGACACGCAGTCCGGTCGCATACAGCAACTCCAGCATTGCGCGGTCGCGATGGCCGAGCGGCTCATCGGTGTTTGGCGCCTGCAGCAGCGATTCAACCTCGTCTTCGGTCAGCGTCTTGGGTAATGATCTGCCGATGCGCGGCATCTCGATGTCGACCGTCGGGTCATCGCCGCGGTGACCTTCGCGCATGATGTAACGAAAGAAACGGCGAAAGCTGGACAGTTGCCGCGCGGTCGAGCGCGGTTTTGCGCCCCCCTCGACTCTGCGTGCAATGAAGGCCAGCAAATCGGCTTTGCTGGCATCCTGCAGGACGACATCGTGTGCATCCAGGTCCCTGGCAAGCGCCATCAGGTCTGCGCGATACGCACCCAGCGTGTTGGCTGAGAGTCCCCTCTCCATCCAGATAGCGTCCAGGAAACGATCAACAAGTTCCTCCGAACTTACCGCCGTTTCAAGCTCGCTAATTGTATGTTGCCTGCTTGCCATACTGATCATTCCATGTGTGCGGCTGCCATTATCGCAGCTCTGTTCACTGCTCTGCGAAATCGCCGACTTGCCTGTTTCAGGGCTCCCGCCCCTCAATCGTTTCCTGATTCGCTGTCGCCTCCTTGTTAAACTCTAGCTTGACGGAGGCGGCTTGTTCCGCGAAAAATTCCAGCGCTGAAGACCAGGCAGCAAATTTTTCATGGGACTCAGTATGAGCGTGACATATCCCGCTATGCGTGATGGCTGTCACAGATTAACCAAGTCGTTAACATAAAGTGACTTGCGTCACAATCGGGCACAAAGCCCTGCATCGCAGGCACTGCAGGGCATATGCGTCTCACTTTACGCATCATTTGCGTTGTTTGCCGGAATCGGTTCGCATTTACGGGAGTTCGAGATCGACATCATAAAGAAACCGCTGCTCTTCCTGTTCGGCATCTACGCGTGGGCCGTTCTGGTGGTCTGCGTGTTATTTGGCGTGTTCGCGGCATTGCTCGTTCCCACGCTGGATGGCCGGCGCCGCTGGGTATCTGCGGCGGCTCGAGGCGTTTTCTTTCTCACGGCGACGCCCTGCCGGGTCAGCGGCCTCGACAACCTGCCAGACGATCATTGTGTCGTCATCGCCAATCATGCGAGCTACCTGGATGGCATCATCCTGAAAGCCTTTTTGCCGCCGCGGTTCGCCTTCGTGATCAAAGGTGAGATGCGCAATTTTCCGGTGGTCAGTTTCATGCTGCGGCGCATAGGCTCAAAATTCGTCGAACGCTTTGTCGCCGCCGGCAGCGCGCGCGACGCACGCGCCATCGTCAAGTCGGCCCGAAAAGGCGAGTCTATCGCAATTTTTCCGGAAGGCACTTTCATTCGCGAACCGGGCCTCGGGCGCTTTCGGCCCGGGGCGTTTTCTGCGGCAATCAAGGGGCAGATTCCCGTGGTCCCGGTGGTCATTCACGGGTCTCGAAACATGTTGCCCGCGGAGCAAAACCTGCCGGTTCCGGGCCGTATCGACATCGTCATCCAGGAACCCATCCCGGTCAGCGATCCCGCGTTCGAATCATCCGCCAGGCTGGCCGCACTGTCGCGCAAGCGCATTCTGGCAACCCTCGACGAGCCCGACCTGCTCCGGCAAAGCGAGGCAGCCGACTGAGGGCTTTGTGGCCTTGCCGGCGTTTCGCCGGGGTTTTCGCTGTCCAACGGTAGCGAATACGGTAGAATTACGGATGCCTTCTGGCAAATAACGATCGTATAAATAAGGAACGCGCAGACGCTGATCAAATCCGGCGATTCCATGAGAATGCCGGCGGTCGTGGCCCTCGCCTCGACCCGCTCTTAAGATCATCAGCATCAAGGTCTCGCCGTAACGGAGAATAACAGTCATGCAGGACCCAATCGTTATCGTCGCCGCTCGCCGTACACCCATGGGGGCCTTCCAGGGAAGCCTCAGCGCCATGAGCGCACCGGAACTGTCAGCAGTTGCCTGTGCCGCGGCGATCGCGGACAGTGGCCTGCAGGCCAGCGATAT
>DATCZF010000137.1:0-5954 GCA_036526055.1 Woeseiaceae bacterium | reverse complement strand
GTAGCGCCTCCAGTGCTGCACATAGGCATGTTCCACGTGAAACACCGACCAGTCCAGGTAGCGTCTTCGCTCGTCCGGCCCTCCCGCGACCAGGTTGTGAATTTCCGGGTCTACGGCCTGCAGCGGGAGCGTTTCCGCCAGTTCTGCGGCACCTCGTGCCTGGGCGCCGTCGATATGGATCTCCAGGCCGTTGCGGCCGTTACGCACCCCCAGCACGCTGGTGCGCGTGGCGCCGCGCGCCTTTCCGACCAGGGTAAATTCGGCCTGCCCGTGGCGCACCAGGTTTTGCGTCGGCGCTCCGCGCAGGGCCTTGCCGCGGCCCAGATACGCAATCGCCTCGAGCAAGCTGGTCTTGCCCGAGGCGTTGGCGCCATGGATCAGGTTGTAGTTTGGGCTTGCCTCCAGCTCTATGCTTGCCAGGCAACGAAAGTCGCTGGCCGTAAAGTGCAGAAGGGCCAAGCCGGCACGCGGCGCTTACAGGCGCATCGGCATGACGACAAACAGGCTGTCATCTTTGCCGGGTTCGCGAATCAGGCAGCTCGAATTACCATCCACCAGGGAAAAGCTCACCTGCTCCGAATCCACGGCGGATAACGCGTCCAGCAGATAATTCACGTTGAAGCCCACCTCGATATCCTGGCCCGCATACTGCACCTCGAGCTCTTCCTCGGCCTCTTCCTGCTCCGGGTTGTGCGCCTGAATGAGCACGCCGCTGTCCCTTATCGTGAGCCGAATCCCGCGGTATTTCTCGTTCGACAGGATCGCGGCCCTCTGCAGGGCGCCGCGAAAAGCGTCGCGATCGGCGGTCATCACGTTGCTCGCCTCCTGCGGTATGACCCTCTCATACTCGGGAAAACGCCCGTCGATCAGCTTGGATGTAAAACGGATGGCGTCAAGGTGAATGCGTATGTGGTTGCTGCCCAGCTCCAGCTTGACGGTCCCTTCGCCGGTCATCAGGCGCTGCAGCTCAAGGACGCCCTTGCGCGGCACAATCACCTGCTGCTCGGGCAGTTTTGCGCCCTCCAGGTCCTTCTGACACAGCGCCAGCCGGTGACCGTCGGTCGCCACGGCCCGCAAATGCTGCTTGTTCGTCTCGAGCAGCATGCCGTTCAGGTAATAACGGACATCCTGCTGCGCCATTGAAAAGTGGGTTTTCTCGAACAGACGGCCCAGCGTCTCCTGGGGCACCTCTATCGAGCTGACGGCGTTAATGTCCTCGACCGCAGGAAATTCGGCCGCCGGCAGGGTCGTTAACACGAAGCGGCTGCGACCTGATTTCACGGTCAGCTTCTCTCCGCTTAGCGACATGTTTATTTCCGACTCGTCCGGCAAGGCGCGACAGATATCCAGCAATTTCCTGCCCGGCACGGTGACTTCCCCGGCGCCCTGGACGTCTACACCGGCGCTCGCCACGAGCTCGACCTCGAGGTCGGTCGCGGTAATGGCCAGGCGACCATCTTTTGCGACCAGGAGCACGTTCGCCAGGATCGGCATTGTCTGGCGTCGTTCCACCACCCCTATCACAGCCTGCAAAGGCTTTAACAACACTTCCCGAACCGCTGTAAACTTCATCGTTTCCACCTGTTAATAATTATTTAATATATCTATATTATAGTTATTATTAAGCAGGGCCAGCCCTGTGGATAACTTAATAATTACTTATTTAATTCAATACCTTAGAATCCAAAACAGTAGTACCATAACGAGCGTATAACAAACCCCGATCCTGTATATAAGTTGTGGACAAAAAGCCTGGGCCTGCTTATTAACAAGTTATCCACATCATCCTGTCAGGGTTCTCAACAGGTTAAGATAATCCTCTTCCACCCGCTTGTCAGTCTCTTTCAGCGCCCGCACTCGGCGGCAGCCATGGAGCACTGTCGTGTGGTCCCGGCCACCAAAAGCATCGCCGATCTCCGGCAGGCTGTGGTTGGTCAGCTCCTTGGCCAGGGCCATCGCTATCTGCCGCGGTCGCGCGACCGAGCGGCTGCGGCGCTTCGATAACAGGTCCGCTACGCGTATTTTGAAGTAATCCGCGACAGTTTTCTGAATATTTTCTATCGAGACCAGCCGATCCTGCATCGCCAGCAAATCCCGAAGGGCCTCCTTGGCGAAATCCAGGCTGATCGGCCGGCCAGTAAACCGCGAGTTGGCGACAACCCGGCGCAGCGCGCCCTCAAGCTCGCGAACGTTGGAGCGAATGCGCTTGGCGATAAAAAACGCCACCTCTTCGGGAAGCTCAACGCGCTCCGCCTCGGCCTTGCTCATCAGGATGGCGACAGAAGTTTCCAGCTCCGGGGGCTCGATTGCTACGGTAAGGCCCCAGCCGAAGCGCGACTTGAGCCGCTCCTCGAGGCCGTTAACCTCCTTCGGATAGCGGTCGCAGGTGAGGACAATCTGGCGCTGTCCCTCGAGCAGGGCGTTAAACGTGTGGAAAAACTCTTCCTGGGAGCGCTCCTTGCCCGCGAAGAACTGAATGTCATCGATAAGGAGCGCGTCGAGCGAGCGGTACAGGCGCTTGAACTCGGAAATGCGGTTGTGCTGAAGGCCCTTGACCATGTCGCCAACAAATCGCTCCGAGTGCACATAGCAAACCCGCGCCCCGGGGTTGGTGGCGAGCATGGCGTTGCCAACGCTTTGCATCAGGTGGGTCTTGCCAAGACCGACGCCGCCGTAAATAAACAGCGGGTTGTAAGAGGTGCCCGGGTTGGCGGAGACCTGGCTGGCGGCAGCGCGAGCGAGCTGGTTACTCTTGCCCTCGACGAAGTTGGCAAACGTAAACGAGGGGTTGAGCCGCGACGCCATCTGCGGGCCGGCGGCGGGTCGCGGCGCCGCGGGCGCCGGCGTCTCTACGGCCGTTTTTCTGGAGCCGACCTCGATGATGACGGCGGCGCTGGATCCGGCATTCGCCACCAGCTCTTCGATTCTGCCCAGGTGGTTTTGCTGCAGCCAGTCGACGACGAAGCGGTTGGGGGCGAGCAGGCGCAGATTGCCGCCATCCTCGACCGCCTGTAGCGGGCGAATCCAGGTGTTGAATTGCTGTTCCGGCAGTTCGGCCTGCAGGCTTCGAACACAGCGACTCCAAAGACTGGCGTCGGACTCCACCGGGCCTCCCTCAAGTAAGAAAACGAATCTTCGCGAGTCAGCGAGTCTATACTGTGAGGGCTGGCTTCGCCAACCGCCGCGAGCAATCGGGGCGGGGGCGGCAGGCAGCGGTTCGGCACGGGCAAACGCGGGCGTCGCTATTGACAGTAAATAGACCGCCGCGTACCCTTGCCGGCTTTGTTTTCGCCGGGGGCCGTATGCCCGGCATACCCAGGTAACAGACTCATGAAACGCACGTTCCAGCCCAGCCGCATTAAGCGGGCACGCACACACGGCTTTCGAGCTCGCATGGCAACCAAGGCCGGCCGGCTCGTACTCAAGCGCCGCCGCGCCAAGGGACGCGCGCAGCTTACACCGTAGTCTGTTTACCGCAGACAGCGGACCCCCGTTACGGCTGACATAACCGACAAGACCAAAAACCCGCCTCGGCAAACGTTTCCCAGGAAGCACAAGCTGCCGAACGAATTTGCGTACAAGCGCGTCTTCGCCGGGGCACAAACGAGCCGGGACAAATATTTCACCATTTTATTGCGCAACAACGAGGGTGACGGCGCAAGGCTGGGTATAATTGCCGCCAAGCGCAAGCTGCCCAGGGCGGTCGACCGCAATCGCGCGAAGCGCATTATTAGAGAGTCATTTCGGCGCAACCGCGACCTGCTGGACGCCAGCGACGTGATCGTGCTGGCACAGGCCGCTGCGGGCGGCGCGGAAAACAGTATTCTTTTTGAAAGTCTCGACCGCCATTGGCGGCGCTGCCACGAGCTGGCGGGCCGGGACTAAACGGACGCAGGCAGGAAACACAAACATGGACAACCAACGATTGTTGACCTGGGGGTTGTTCGTCATCCTCGCGTGGATGGCGTATCAGACCTGGATGATGGACTATGCGCCCAGGCCGCCTGTCGAAACGCCCGTGGCGAGCGAGCCGCTGACCGAGGGCGATATCGACGCCACGGAGCTGCCGGCGTTCGCGGATTCAGTCACCGATAGCGACGACAGCGCGCCCCCGCAGCTCGAGGAAGAGGCTCCGGCCGAGCAGGCCGTGTCGGGCGCCAGCGTGGTTACCGTTACGACGGACGTGTTCCAGGTAGAGATCAGCACCGAGGGCGGCACGCTGCAAAAAGCGAGTCTGTTGAAGTATCCGGTCGCCAAGGACGAGCCCAACAAGCCGGTCGTTTTGCTGAGCCTCGCAAGGCAGGACCTCGGCCTGATACAAAGCGGCCTGCGGCAGACCGGCGGTGGCGCAGAGGCCAACCACCAGGCGCTGTTCACGGCGGCAGCGGCCGACTACCAGCTGGGCAGCAACGACGAGTTGATCGTGCCACTACGCTGGACCGACGGCGCCGGGGTCAGCGTAGAAAAAACATTCCGTTTTCGTCGTGGCAGTTACATCATCGGCCTGGAGCAGGTGGTGGCGAATCGCTCGGCGAACGACTGGCGGGGCGCGGCCTACACGCGCATCCAGCGCCGCAATCATGAGCCCGAGCGCTCGATGTTCAATGTCGATACGTATTCCTTTGATGGCGCGGTGGTTTATGACGGCGAAAAAATCGACAAGCTGGATCGGGACGACCTGATTGATGAGGGCCCGCTCGACGTGCAAAGCGCCAATGGCTGGGTGGCGGCAATTCAGCATCACTTCCTGTCGGCCACGGTGCCAACGGCGGGAGAGCAGCAGCGTTACCGGGTAGCGCACAAGAATGACGTTGCGTCGCTGACGGCAATTGGCGGCGCGAAGACGGTCGCTGCCGGGAGCGAGGGGAGCTTTGCCACGACGATTTTTGTCGGGCCAAAACTTCAGACGCAGTTGGAAGACGTCGCTCCCAGCCTCAAACTGACGGTCGACTACGGCTGGCTGACGATCATTTCGCAGCCGCTGTTCTGGTTGCTCAGCAAGGTCTACGGGCTGGTGGCGAACTGGGGCGTTGCCATCATCATCGTCACGATCCTGATCAAGATCCTGTTCTACAAGCTCACGCAGTCGAGCGGTCGCTCGATGGCAAAAATGCGCGAACTGCAACCGCGCATGAAGGCGCTGCAGGACCGCTACAAAGACGATCGCCAGGCACTGAGCCAGGCGATGATGGAGCTATACAAGCGCGAAAAGGTCAACCCGGCGGCGGGCTGTTTGCCCATCCTGATCCAGATGCCGTTTTTCCTGGCGTTCTACTGGGTCTTGCTGGAAAGCGTCGAAATGCGCCAGGCGCCTTTTGCGTTATGGATAACTGACCTGTCCACGCGCGATCCGTTTTTCATCCTGCCGCTGGTGATGGGTGCGGCCATGTTCCTGCAGCAAAAGCTGAACCCGGCGCCAACGGATCCGGTACAGGCCAAAGTAATGCAAATCATGCCGATCATGTTCACCGGCTTTTTTGCGTTCTTCCCGTCCGGCCTCGTGCTCTACTGGGTAACCAACACCGTGTTGTCGATCGCCCAGCAGTGGCGAATCAACAAGGTGGTCGAGCAGGAGACCAAGAAGGCCAGGTCCGGATAGGCGCGACACCGCGGGCCGGCAAGGGTTGATGAGCGAGACGGACGCTTACGCGAAGGACACCATCGTTGCCGCGGCAACGCCCCCCGGCGTGGGCGGCGTTGCAATCGTTCGCGTCTCGGGGCCGCAGGCAGGGGCAATAGCGCGCGCCGTTATCGGCAAGCTGCCCCAGCCGCGTTACGCGGAACTCGCAGATTTTCGCGCCGCAGACGGCACATTGCTCGACAAGGGAATCGCGCTGTGGTTTCCCGCGCCGGCATCCTTTACCGGCGAGGACGTTCTCGAGCTGCACGGCCATGGCGGACCGGTCGTGGTCGCGATGCTGGTGGACGCGATCATTGCTCTCGGCGCGCGCCGC
>DATCZF010000136.1:0-5859 GCA_036526055.1 Woeseiaceae bacterium | reverse complement strand
CGATATTACAAATCGTCCTGATCGAGCACGACAGAGTCTTCATCTTCCAGCTCGACGTGGCGCAGATCCGTGTAGGCGAATTGGTGCATGCCAATTGACACCGAATCGCCATCGCTCAGGGTGTATTTCTTTACGCGTTGTTCGCCGACATAAATGCCGTTCGTGCTGTTCAAATCTTCTATGAAACAGCGGTCGAGACTGGTCACGATCTGCGCGTGATGGCGGCTGATGAATTTGCTGTTGACGTATATTTCATTATCCGCGGTTCTGCCGATAATCACCCGGCCAGGCGTCAGCAAGTGGCTGCTGACGGTTTTGCCCTCCAGTTTGACGTCGAGCCGGCCCAGCGCCAGTGTGCCGGTATCAGTGGCGCCAATCGCCTTCAGATGTGCCAGCTGCCCGGTGTTCTCCTTCGATTCCGTCCAGCCGAGTTCGTCCACCGCCGCTTCCACGTCCCCCACATTGACGGTTGTCTTGTTTTCCGCAAAAGCGCACAGCATGGCCGTGTCGCAAAGCGTATTGGTCAACCGCGGAACGCCGCCGGCATAGCGATAAATCAGCGGGAAACATTCAGGGTCGAAAATCTTTCCCGGCTTGCTGCCGGCAACCTTCAGGCGGTGTTCGATATATTCCTGGGTCTCACTTCGATCCAGGGGCCCCAGGTGCAGACGCAGGCGAACCCGTTGCATCAATTGCTTCAGACTGTCGCTTTCGACTGTGTCGCGCAGCTCGGGTTGCCCGGCAAGAATAATGCGCAGGACTTTTTCCTTACGGGTCTCTATACCGGACAGCAGTCGAATCTCTTCCAGCACATTGCGGCTCAGGTTTTGCGCTTCGTCAACGATGAGCAGCACTCGCTTGCCGGCCGCGTACTGCTCAATAAGGAACGTGTTGAGCATGTCCAGCAGTTCGACCTTGCGTTTATTGAACGGCTTGAAGCCAAACTCGGCTAACACGGCCTGCAGGAACTGGGTCGGTGCCAGCTGCGTCTGGGTAATCATTGCGTAATTGACTGAGTCATCGAGATCGCTCAGGAACGACTGCAGCATGGTTGTTTTGCCCGACCCTATGTCGCCGGTAACGATAACAAACCCGTCCGAGAGCCAGACGGTCGATTCCATGTAGGATTTCGCTCGCGCATGCTGCTTGCTCCAGTAGACGAAATCCGGATCTGGAGTCAGCTGAAACGGCTGCTCGGTCAGTTTGAAATGCTCTAGATACGACATGTCTGCAATCAGCTGATCCTTTTAGTGGCTTGGCTCGCTGTGTGCGGTTGCCAGCCGCGGGTACCGGGTCGGCACTCGGAACCGCCAAGTCTACCGAAAAAATCGGCTGCCGGTCGAGCGCGACTGCGCCAGCCGCTGCCTACAAGCCGAGCTGCTGCAGCTCGACTACAGCGGCATCACGCTCGGCTTTGCCTTGCCTGACCAGGCTGACATGACCCAGTTTGCGGCCGGGGCGGGGCGCCTTGCCATAATCATGAACATGGCAATCGGTTTTGCGCAGCAGCTCGGCGGTCGCCGGCATCTCGCCGATCAGGTTGAGCATTGCACAATGGCCATTAGTGGCCGTCGAGCCGAGCGGCAAGTCACAAATCGCCCGCAGATGGTTCTCGAATTGACTGCAACGGGCACCCTCTATCGTCCAGTGCCCGGAGTTATGAACGCGTGGTGCAAACTCGTTAGCGATGAGCTCTCCGCCGCTGACAAAAAACTCAATGGCCAGCACGCCGATGTATTCCAGCCGAGTCATCAATTTTTCTGCACAGGCGCTCGCCATTGCCTGCAATTGCGCATCATCATGGGGCGCGCTGGACAGGCGCAGAATCCCGTCTGCATGGCGATTTTCGACAAGCGGGTAGACGGCCAGTTCGCCGCTGATGCTGCGGGCGGCAATGACGGAAACTTCGCAATCAAAATCGATGCACTGCTCGGCAATCAGCGGTACAGAACCGAGGCTTTGCCAGGCAGCATCCACGTCGCCCGGATTGCGAATGACAAACTGACCCTTGCCGTCATAGCCCAGGCGGCGCGTCTTCAGTACCAGCGGCAGGCCGATCTGTTGCACCGTCGCCCGCAGGTCCTCAATGGAGTCAATGGTGCGCCAGCGAGCAACCGGAATGCCGAGTTCCGAGAACAGCTCTTTCTCGTGCAGCCTGTCCTGGGCAAAGAACAGGGCCTCGGGGGGCGGATAAACAGCCTTGACGCCGCGCAGCGAACTGACGGCATCGACAGGAATATTTTCAAACTCGAATGTAACGACATCGACGCGCTCGGCAAGTTGCCGCAATGCCTCAAGATCATCGAATGCAGCTTTGATTACCGGACCCGCCGATGCTGCGGGCGGAGTCTCCGCCGGATCGAGGAAAACAAACTCGAAGTTGAGAGGCAGTCCGGCAAACCCGAGCATTCGTCCGAGCTGGCCAGCGCCGATAATTCCGATTCTCATGGCCGGCCGTCAATCCTGTTCGCGCGGGTCCGGATGTTCGACGACGTCACGAGTCTGCTGCTCGCGAAAGGCGTCCAGCGCGGCTGCGACCGTCGAATCCGTCGTGGCAAGGATTGCCGCCGCGAGCAACGCCGCGTTGATTGCACCGGGCTTGCCAATCGCCATGCAGCCAACCGGAACGCCAGCGGGCATCTGTGCGATGGAAAGCATCGAATCCAGACCCTTCAGCGCCTTGGACTTGACCGGCACACCGAGGACAGGGAGCCGGGTCTGGGACGCAACCATGCCCGGCAAATGCGCGGCGCCGCCGGCGCCGGCGATGATGACTTGCAGCCCGCGCGCTACAGCGGTCTTCGCATAGTCGAACATCTGGTCCGGCGTGCGATGGGCCGATACGACCCGGACCTCATGCTCGATGCCGAGTTCCTCGAGTTGGGCACTCGCATGCTTCATCGTGTCCCAATCGGAACGCGATCCCATGATTATTCCCACTTTGGCGTTCATAACGTTTACTCACTCCCCGGAAGCTGAACGGAACGGAGTTGCTCGTGTATTACGCGAAAAATTCTGCGCAGGATAATTTTTCGCGCCTGGTCCGATCCTTCGCTGCTGAATTCCTGGTATAGCCGGGACAACTCGAAAACGTCCTGGCCTGCCGATGCTGCATAGGCAGAAATTGCTTCGTGTCCCTCTCGCACGATGCGGTCGCGCCATTGCTCTGCCATCTTGAACACGCGTTTCGCCTGTCTTTCCTGACCGCCCAGCGCATGAAAAGCGTTTTCGATCGAGTCCGCATCGGCGTCTCGCATTAGCTTGCCGATCAACTGCCGCTGTCGCCGCAGGGCCGAATGCGATTTTATTCGTGCAGCCTGCTCGATCGCCGCTCGCAAGTCGTCGCCGAGCGGTAACGTGTCCAGCTGGCTGGACGGTAGTCTGATCAGTTGTTCGCCAAGTTCCTGCAGAGCCGCATACCGCCTCTTGAGCTCGCTCTTGCTCGGCTTTACGTCTTCCATCATCGTCCAACGCAGTCAGGCGCTGTACACCATATATAGGATGGTCAGCGAAAAACAGGCATCATATCACTTTGCACAGCGAAGGCTTATACGCTGCCAGCGTCGAATACTTGATTTTGCAACAGGAGTTGCCAGGGAATGAATAGCGCGGTCACCCAGAAACCCATGGACAAGGTCGAGCTGGAGAAATTATGCCGGGACGTCCTGGACGAGGCAGGCAGGCGCGGCGCAGACCAGGCGGAGGTCGCCGCAAGCCACAGCCTGGGACTGAGCGCAACGGCTCGTCTCGGCGACGTCGAGAACCTCGAATACACCAATGACCGTGGAATAGGGATTACCGTGTACTTCGGCCAGCGCAAGGGTAGCGCCAGCACCTCGGACCTGACCGCTGCCGCCTTGCGGGAAGCCGTGGCTAAAGCCTGCACGTTCGCCGAACATACGGCGGTCGATAAATGCGCCGGACTTGCCGACGCCGGGCTGATGGCCAGCGAAATTCCCGACCTGGACCTCGACCATCCCTGGGAGATTGATGCCCAGCAGGCCATCGCACTGGCGATCGAAACGGAAGCCGCGGCCCTGGGGTTCGACCAGCGGATTCGTAATTCGGAGGGCGCCACGGTCGCGACGAGTCGCGGTGTCCGCGCATACGCGAATTCACACGGGTTTGTTGGCAGTTTCGAAAAGACGAGCCACAGCCTGAGCTGCGCCGTCGTCAGCGAGGAAGACGGCGAAATGCAGCGGGACTACTGGTATAGCGTCGCGCGCAACGCCGTCGAACTCGAAGCCGGGGAACTGGTGGGCAAAAAGGCGGCGAAGCGAGCGGTCGCGCGCCTCGGTGCGCGAAAAATCAAAACGACGCGGGCGCCTGTGCTGTATATCCCCGAGCTGGCCCGTGGTTTCATTGGCCACGCGCTAAATGCAATTTCCGGCGGTGCGCAATACCGAAAGTCCTCGTTCCTGCTGGCCGCGGCCGGCGAGAAAATCTTTCCTTCTTTCCTGCAGATCGAAGAGCGGCCACATTTGCCAGGCGCCATGGCAAGCGCTCCGTATGACGCGGAAGGCGTGGCGACTCACGACCGCAATATCGTCTCTGACGGCGTATTGCAGGGGTATATTCTGAGCGCATACTCGGCCCGCCGACTGGGGCTCACCACGACCGGCAACGCCGATGGCGTGCACAACGCGATCGTTCCCGGCAATTGCGCGGGCCAGGCAGACCTCATCGCGATGATGGGGACCGGTTTGATGGTCTGCGAATTGATCGGTCAGGGCGTCAATGCCGTTACCGGCGATTATTCCAGGGGCGTCGTCGGTTTCTGGATCGAAAACGGCGAGATTGCCTACCCGGTGCATGAGGTGACGATCGCCGGAAATCTCAGGGAGTTGTATCAGCGCATTGCCGGGATCGGCAATGATCAGGATACCCGCGGCGCCATTCGATGCGGGTCGTTACTGGTTGAGTCGATGACGATCGCGGGAGCCTAGGATTCCGCAGCCTGGGACTCGACAGCCAGAACCTGCGCCAGGGTCCTGTCCGCTACGACGGCAGTGATTGCGTTGTCGAGTTCTTCGCACAGCGATTCGACCTCACCGCTCCACACTGGATCCTTGTAGCTGCCGGTCTCGCCACGCTGCCGCACGACAGCAAGAATATCGGCTATTCGAATGCGCGAGATGTCTCGCCCCGGCAGCATCTGTTCGGACTCTGTGGCGGTCAACAGGCCTGCGTCCTCGAGTGAACCGACAATTGGCGCGAGGGCAATTGTCGGAATCTCGAGCGTTCTGCTGAGATCGTGGAAGCTGACCGTGCTGTCGGAATTCTGGAATGCCCTGCCGACCAGCAACATGACATTGAGCGCTACTCGCTCTCGCATGGCGTTGGAAAGCTGTGGCTCGCGGCGACCGATGCGCAGAAACGCGGGTTGCTGGTGATAAAAGGCGATCTGCGCACCGAGCAGCAACACCAGCCAGTTGATATACAGCCAGATCAACGTGGTAATCGCCACTGCAAACCCTGAGTAGATCAGCTGCGTGCGCGTCGCATACAGAATGAACGACGCAAAAAACGCACTCATGCTGGCCCAGATTACGCCCGCCGTCAGACCGCCAACCAAGGCTGAGCGAAGCCGCACCCGCGTATTCGGCATGAACTTGTAGAGAAACGTAAACACCATGGCGACAAGCACATAGGGCATGAACTGTCCCGCTCTTACCACGGTCGAGCCGACGACGTCGTTCTCGATCAGCATCTGTACGAACTGGTTGCTGCGGATCGAGGCGATCATGCCGAGGGCGATGGTCATCACCAGCGGACCGATCAGCAGGACACTGAAGTACTCGGTGAACCTGCGCGCAACGCTGCGCGGCTTATCGACATGCCAGACATAGTTAAAGCTGC
>DATCZF010000135.1:0-7348 GCA_036526055.1 Woeseiaceae bacterium | reverse complement strand
CAAACCTTGTTGCCGGCAAGATTTTTGTAAAGGTGCCTGCTAACCGTGAAGAGGCTGTTCTGTTCGCGATTAAACGGCTCCCAAAGACGACTGTCCTTGCTGTCCGACACCCGCAACACGGTCTTACCGCCGCTATGTGCGGTGCTGTCATGGATCTTGTCATCAGTTACATAGGGAAACAGGGCGGTCTGCGGCGATACCCTGCCGGCGGTTAAGCCTCCGTTCGACGATACGAATAGCCAGTGATCCGAGTTCGACACGACGCTGATCAGGAACGGGGCAAGCGCATCGACATTGCGGATCGCATAGTAGCGTTCGCCGGCCAGGCTCGTGAATCCGCTGCTGACTTCTTGGCTGCTGTTGATACCGGTTATGGATAGCTTTTCCTGCATTTAGCCCTTCTTTGCCAGGTATTTGCGGGGTCGACAGCCGAAATCGCCACTTTGTCTAAGATTGGCGCTATGGCCAGCCCGCAAAAGCGACTTTTGGTTAACGGAAGCTTCTGTTTGTTGCCCGCATTCAATGTTTTAGCGATTGTATGGGCAAATGACAGCGCTGTCATCTGTGCTTTTCAGGAATTGCGGGTAAGGACGGCAGGTTTCGCGCCCGCGTTGAAAAATACGTCCGTTTCCAGGTGGGTGCGGGTCAGATGAGATCGAGCAACACGGGCAGCACCAGCCGCTTTACTATGCTGAGAATGATGACACCTGTCATAACCACCAGCAGCGTCAAAAAGCTCCATTCATTCAAAACGAGGCCAAGCGCCAGCGCAGCTGCCGGTGGGTGTTCCGTTCGGGTCACAACCATTGTGAACATGGCGAGGGAAATAGCGAGCGCACCGAAAATAATGGTGGTTATGTGAACGGATAATGCGGAAAAGTGAAAGAGTGAACTGGTCAGCGCCATCGCAGCGCCACAAAGACACCCGACCAGGTAGCCACCGATCATGCTGCGTGGGCCGGAGTGTGGCGAACGAGGTACGGCAAAGGCGATAAAAGCGCTTGCGCCGAGCGCAGCGATCAGCACTGTTTGCGTCACCGAGTCGAGAACGAGCAGCAGCACCAGCACGACCAGTCCGGCCAGCCCGCACTGCAAGGCATAGCGTTTCACATTGTCACGGCGTATGTGCCGATCCAGGTCAATACTCATGGTCTGTCCGCCGTCTGATTGATTTATCGCCTGCTCATAAGTGTGGCAGGAATTACGCCATTTTCTGCGTTGCAACAGAATGTTGCCAACCGCGGTCGAACCCCGGCAGTCAGCATCTCTCAGTCCTGTGCGAAAGATCCCGCCACAGCAGGATTGCATATTATGCAGGGCCGACGCACAAAAAGCTGACAATCGAGTTGTTCATAGTATTATGCGAATTCCAACTCGCCATACCCATATTCGGGGAGGATCATGCTTGAATAGCGGAAGCCGGATCGACAAAGGCCAGGTCATCAAGTGGACCGTCTACTGCCTGCTGTCGGTCAATTTCGCTTATTACTTCTATGAAGAGTCGTACATCGCGTCGCATGTACTCAAAAACGGTGGCAGCTTCCTCGACTGGACCCGCGAATTCGCGACAACCATCGACGAACTGGGGTGGTTCGGTCTGCTGATCACATTCGAGTTGGAAACCTATGCACTGACAACGGAGCAGTTGAAGAAGCGGCTGGTCAAGTGGTCGATGCATGGCGTACGAGTGGTCTGCTACATCATGCTGGCCCACACCGTTCTGGCACGCGTGACAACGGTTGTTGATTTCAATGACGTAATGCTGGCAGAAGAAGTGAATGACCTTTGCCAGGTCAGCGATCAGAACATTTCCTATGGCGTGAACTATCATTACACGATCATCGATGGGACGAATTGCGACCAGTTATCCAGGGACACGCAATTCTTCTTCCTGGAAGAAACGGTCATCACGGATACCGGTGGTTTTGACCTGGAGCGCTGGAATGTCTGGGTGGATCTCAACGATGCATTGGTCTGGCTGCTGGTGGTTTGGGCCATCGAACTTTCGGTCTGGCTGCAAAGTCGCAATATTGCCGGCGGTCGCCTCATGGCAGCCACGTATGCAGCAAAAGTCCTGTACGGCGTCCTGTTCGTTCATATGACCTGGTGGGCCTATTCTGGGCACTGGGTGTGGGCCTGGGACCAGTTCCTGTGGATTGCGGGCTTCTGGGCTATCGAGAAGAACCTGTCCGAATGGCGCGAGGAAATTCGCGAAGAGCAGGAGTTCGCCTGACGCCGCTCGCCAACTCACTATAATTCTGAGATTTCTTGCCTTGTAGAAATTCTGATCGCTGCCGGCGCTGACAGCTGCGTCTTCGCCAACCACGGGGTCGCCATGACTGCGGCTTTCACGCATGGTTGGTCAGCATCCTGCCGTCTATAAGTTAATTACTGCCATGTGGGCTCTGGATTGCAGTGCTCAGCAGCCGTTTGAAGCTGCCGCAGCACGGCTTTCTGATCAAGGAGGAAACCATGAGAAGAGTTGTTGGCATAGCGGCTTTCGTGCTGCTTGGCGGGCTCACCATCAGTGTTGGCACGGTTGCCGGGGCGACGGAGCGTTTTACCGGCCAAAACAGCGGAACAACCGCGGAATTTGCGTTTGACAGCCCCTGGACGCTGGATTGGGAAGCCACCAGCGATTATCCACTGGCTGCGGAATTCGAAATGCGCCTCCTGGACGCGGAGACAGGAAGGGTTGTGGGCACAATCCTGCAGATTGAAGGTGCCGCCAGCGGGCTGCGGCTGTTTACGGAGTCCGGCACATTTCGTATAGAGGTCATTGCCAGCTACGTCGACTGGACGCTCGAAGTGGAGCCCGTCAGCGCAGCAGTGGCGGCCCAGCTACAGCAGGGCACGAAGCAGGCGCCGACGCTCGAAGACAGGTCGCGGGAAACCTTGCGTCATATACCCGGCGACGTCTTTAGTTCCTGGCGAGTCGAAGACGAGTCCAACTTGCTGCTATTTGGCGAGAACGGCAAGGTTTGGCGCGCTGAATTCTCTGTGCCGTGTCCAGGTCTTGAGTCTGCAAAAGCGCTGTCGTTCATGTCGCCTGGCAATCTCCCGGGAAACGAATATGACTCGATTTTGCTGGATGATGGAACGCGCTGTTATTTTAACCGGGTAATTCCGACGGTCATCGAGTGACGCCATTTGCGATGCCGCCGCGGCGGCATCGAATGTACTGATATTGACGCGCCTTTCGCGTCAACTTCATTCGGTTGCCTGGAAAGAATCACTTTATAATCGATTTCCTGCCGTATCTTTTTGCCATGACTATGGCCAAGGTGTCATTATGGCCTGAAAGCGGCTGAGTAAATTGTGCGGGGAACAATGAATTTCTTTCGTCTGTTGGGTTTTGTATTTCTGGCGCTGGCCGTGGTTGGCGTGTTTTTACCTTTACTGCCGACAACGCCGCTGGTGATCGTGGCAGCCGCCTGTTTTGCGCGCTCGTCCGAAAAATGGCACCGCTGGATCCTGCAGAATCCGACATTCGGCCCCATGATTCGGACCTGGGAGGAGCGCCGCTGCGTGAGTGTACGTGTCAAGGTGATTGCGATCACGTCGATGCTGACCGTAGGCGGATACTCTGTATGGTTCGCGCTCGAATCGACGGGGCTCCGTGTCGCCGGGTGCCTCCTGATCCTGCTCGGGCTATTCACCGTGCTGCGACTGAAGACCTGTGACGCGCCTGCCCGGCCGGGTGAGGGTGATCAAATCCCGAGTGGCCGAGCCGACTGACGCCACTTGCTGTTGGCTTGTGCCTGTGATGCCGGCAGTGTGGCGAGCAACCCGAACCGTCAAGCAGCCAGCCCTCACTGGATTTTTCTGAAGCCTGAAGAATCGTGCGGCCACGAGCGGTGAAGGTGCCTCGCATAAGGACATGCCTCCACCATGCGCCAGTCACGTATCAGCAGCCGTCAGCGTAATCGAGTCGTTGCGCTTCGCGGACCATCCCCCTGGGCGGGGTTTGATGAGGACGATTGGCCGCAGGTGGATACAGGACGCCAGCGACCAGCACGTGATGAACGCGCTACATGTCCGGTGGCGGAGTCTGGCGGCGTCGGTCGGGTGCATAGAATGGCCGTTCCGTAACCCGGCACTGGAATACGCTCCGCTCCCACATGCATTCCTGGTGCAGGTATATCTCGACCCACATAGGCTTGTTGCCGTCGAACCAGGGAGCATCGAGATAGGCGAGGGCTACATTCCTTTTCAGGATCGGGGACCAGAGGGCAGAGGTCACCTCGCCGATCTGGCGAGCACAGTCCTCACTGTCGTAAATGAGCGCGCCGTCCGCCTGCTTGTTCCAGTCGATGTCGAGCCCAACCAGTTTTCTTGGAGCGCCTTGTTGCCTGGCCCTGAGCAGCGCGCGGCGGCCGATAAAATGCCCCTTTTCGAAGTCTACGATCCAATCCAGGCCAAGCTCAAACGGCGTTCGGTCCCGGTTGGCGCGAACTGTCTGAAAACAGGACATGTACTCAGCATTGACCAGTATCAGTCCGGCTTCGATCCGCAGCATTTCCAGCGCAGTCGAGCCGATCATGCGAATGCCATAGAGTTCGCCGGCGGCGAACAAGGCCGACCAGAAGTCACCGGCATGTTCGGCGTCGACCCAGGCTTCGTAACCGAGGTCCCCGGTGAAGCCAGTGCGTGACACCATGACTTCGTAACCGTTCAGGGTGAATGTTGTGAGCTGGAATGGCTTCAGTTCCTCGATGCCGGCAAATCCCAGGCGTTTGAGAATCGTGCAGGAGATCGGCCCCTGTATCGCCAGGGCCGCGATCTCTTCAGACACCTCCTGTATCGTGACGTCATAGCCGATCGCGGAATCGAGCAACCACTCAATCTGCCGTTCGGCGCAGCATAGACGGAAAACATCGTTCGCAAATCGAAACAAGGTGCCATCTTCGATCATGTACCCGTCGTCATTACACCAGGCCGTGTAGATGACGCGGTTCGGCTGCATTTTCGCAACATTGCGAGTCATCAGGCGATTCAGGTAGCGTTCTGCATCCGGCCCGCCGATGTCGTACTTGATCATCGGGCACATGTCATAAACGCCACAGGTGTTACGAACGGCGAAGTATTCCTGGGCCTCGCTTGCATACGAGGCGAGCGTCGTATAGCCGGCCCATTCCTCGTAGCGATCGTTCTGAATCAGGTGTTTATAGGATTCGTAAAACGGCGTCTCCAGGATCGGCCGTTCGGAGTGGTGCCGTCGGTTGTTAGCTGTGTCAGCAATCATTTCAGCTTCCTCCCCTGATTACCTGCCCGGCAGCGTTTCGCCCCGCGATTCCCATGACATTTCCTCCCGGGTGACATCCCGCGCCGCACAGATACAGGCCAGGCAGCGGCGAAACATGGCGGGACAACTGGGCTGTCGGCCGATTGAACAGGAAGTTCTCGAGGGCAAGCTCTACGTGGTGCCAGTGCCCGCCACTCATTCCGAATTCTTTCTCGATATCCGCCGGGGTCAGCAATTCGACCGCAACAACCTGCTCGCTGATACCGGGGGCAAACGCCTCGAGCTGCTTCACCGCCTGCTTCGCGAACGCAGCGCGCCTGGCGTCTGCATTTTCCGAATCGTCAAAGGGCAGGAACTGCAGAATGGCAGAAACCACATGCTCGCCACTGCCGCAGAGGGTGCGGTCGAGGGCGCTGGGCACGCTGATTTCCCACACCGGCCTTTGGGGGTACTCGCCGTATTTGCAGGGATTGAATGCGAGTTCGATCTCATCCATGGATGGCGCTATCAGCAATCGCGAGCCCAGCTTGTCTTCAGCCACGCCTCTGAACTGCGGGATTCCATTGAGCAGCAAGTGCAGTTTCGCGGCCCGCCCTTTGCTGCGCAGGTTGCGAACCTGCCGAACGAAGCCCGTATCGAGGTTTTCGGTACCCAGCAATTCGAGGAATGTCCGTTTAGGATCTGCATTGGAAATAACGTTTTCGGCGTGAATGACTTCTCCATTTTCCAGCTGCACGCCACTGGCCCTGTCGTCTTCCACCAGGATGCGCGCGACCGTGGCGCCCGTACGGATTTCCGCGCCGGCAGACCGGGCTGCGTTTGCAATGGCTCCGGTGACCGTACCCATACCGCCTTCGGGCAGGGCAATACCTGCGCCATTGCTGCGCTCGTGCCCGGCAACGCGATAGAGGTAAGTCATGACGGTACCCATGGATCGAGGGCCCCATTCGCCCCCGAGGACGGCATCCATCGCAATGGCGGCCTTGAGTTGCGAACTCTCAAAGTACTCGTCCAGCAGGTCATAGAGATTCATCGCGATGATTCGCAGCAACTCGCGCATGTGATAGCGCCCAAGCCCACGAATCTTCATGCCCAGTTTCAGCAATGTCAGACGCTGACTCCAGGTCTCGATCGAGAGTTCCGGCGGCAGATCATTAAAAACGGGCCCGAGCGCCCGCGCAAAACGTCGCATATCGTCGCTGAAGCGAACGTAAGCTTGCTTGTCGGCATTCGAGATGCCTTCTCCTGTCACGGAATCGCCGGCAATCTCAATGACCGACCCGTGCTGATGCAGAGAAATTGTCGACAGGGACTTTTGCGCATAGACCAGTCCGTGGCTTTCCAGCTGCAGCTCTTTCACCAGATCGGCAGGCATGCCGTACAGAAAATGTGCTGCGGCGGACACTCGCGCTTTGCCCGCGAGGCTGCGTGTTTTGGCCGCACCGCCCACATCGTTGGCGGCCTCAAGCACCAGGACGGCTCGTCCGGCCCGCGCCAGGTAGGCGGCACAGACAAGGCCATTGTGGCCGCCGCCGACAACGATGTCTTTGTATTGGTTGCTCATGAGCGCCTCCTTTTGCCCAGGTCGAGCAGGATCTCGCGCGCCGCGTTGGCGCCAGGAGCCCCCATAACACCGCCGCCAGGATGAGTTGACGAGCCACACATATAAAGACCTGAAATTGGCGACCGGTACTGCGCATAGCCGGGAATGGGCCTGTTGAATATCAACTGATCCATGGTCAGCTCGCCCTGAAAAATGTTGCCTTCCGACAATCCCACCTGGTCCTCGAGATCCTTTGGCGTTCGAAGTTCCATGTGCAGGATTTTTTCCTTGAAGTCCGGGCTGAACTCGGCAATTCGATTGACGATATTTTGTCCGTAGGCCTGGCGTTTTTCTTCTGTCCACTCGCCATCTGCCAGCTTGTAAGGACAGTATTGAATGAACACTGACATCCAGGTCTTTCCGGGTGGCGCCATTGTCGGGTCGATCAGGGACGGCAGCAGCATGTCGACGTAGGCCTTTTCCGACCAGCGGCCGGCCTTCCAGTCGTCATAGGCCATTTCAAGCTCTGCCATATTCTGCGACACATGGATATCCCCGGT
>DATCZF010000134.1:0-5829 GCA_036526055.1 Woeseiaceae bacterium | reverse complement strand
GCCGGCCTGGCGCAAGGGAACATGTGCCAGCGGCGCGGGATCGTGGGTCGCGAAAATGATGTCGGCATTTTCCACGCTGGACATCAGCGCTTCGGTCATCGGGTCGAACAATGCGCCAGCTACGTGCTCGACTGATTGCGCGTCCGATGCCAGTTGCAGTCCGTAGCAGATGCCGCGCTCAATCCGTTCGACCGCCTCCAGTCCGCAGGCGTGCAGAATATCCGTCGCCTTGCTCGACCATGGGGAGATTGTGCCGGGTCGCGGCACGACGTAAAGGTGCAGCGCGTCTTCCCCGATGGGATTGACTTCGTCAATATCGAGCAACAGGTCTTGCAGCCGCGTTTCGTCGCGCGCATTCAATGGGCTGGCGCTGGCGACGAAATAGATATAGCTGGCCTGCAACGACTCGATCGCCGGCTCGCGTTGCTGCAATAACTCGAGCAGCTTCGCCAGCCGAAAATCCGACAAGGCGGATTGCCCCGGCAAATGCAGAACGACTGGCGATGAAGATCGCGAATGTGCTTTGGGGTTGTCTGACAAGCTACAGCTCTGCCGGCGGAGTCTCAGTGGAGCGATGATACCGAAGCGTGTGCCGGGCGGCTAGTTAACGATTCAGCCACTGCGGCTACGAGGATTTTCCCGAACCGCCCGGTGTGTAAACAGGCATCGGAAACTGGGCGATGTTGCTGCCCTCGATCTTGCTGATCTTGCTGGCGCCTTCCTTGTCCACTTCATCGATACGCATCACCGAGTGCATCGGCAAATAAGTGCGTTTGACGCCGGCGAACTCGGACTTGATCTTTTCCTCGGACGGATCGACCACGACACTGCTGCGCTCACCAAACACCAGCTCCTCGATTTCGATGAAGCCGAACAGCTTGCCCTGACCGACGCTGCGTGCATAGACCTCGTATACCTGTCCCTGGCATACGAACATGACCTTGTATAAAACTTTCTTACTCATCGAAGAATATGCCAAGCCCTGGCTGCCCCGTCACCGTCCGTTTGATTGCAGTCAACGGTGGCATGGTTAGCCCTCAAAAGTGCTGAATTTTAACGTTCAGCGGCGATTTATCCACTGTTGCAGTATACGTAATTAATGTGACCGGTTTGGCAGTTTTATGCGTCATAAGACGGGAAAATTGAGGCCATTGGCTCAGTTTTGTCGGCTGCCCTGAACGGGGCCGCCGAAACCAGGCAATTACCGCTTATGCGACTTGAAATTATCAGTGAACACAATGAGTTACCGCCAGGCTGCCGATCATTCGCTTTCGGTCAAACGGGCGGCACGATCGGTCGCGGGCTGGATAATGACTGGATCTTGCCGGACCCGAAGCGGTTTATTTCGAATCACCATGCCAGGATAGAATGCATCGACGGGCGATTTTACGTGGTGGACACGAGTACCAACGGCATATTCCTGAACCAGTCCCGCAAGCCGCTTGGTCAGGGCGGGCAGCAAAAGCTGTCCAACGGCGACATACTGCGCCTGGGCAATTTCGCAATCCACGTGTACATCGACGAAACGATCGAGCCGCCGTTGATGGAAAGTTCTGCGACCTGGTCTGTCAAACATGGCGAATCCACGACGGCGAAGCGGCCGCCCGTGCAGCTCAGGGTCGTAGACAGTAACAATGTCACGAGTTTCACGCAGAAGACGGCGCCGCAGGCCGCGGCCACCGCGTCACAACCTGCAGCCACCGCCTCGCAGCCGGTTGAAACTGTGCTCCCGAGCGAAATGACCAGCGGTGCCACCTCGAGCCTGTCCAAACCCGTGCGCATACAATTTTCCGAGCAGGTTCTGCAAGAAAGAATTCGCTTGCTTGGCGCATTTTTCGAGGGCCTCGGGATCGACACCGAAGACACGGACTTCGACCAGGACCCGGCCAAATTCCTGAAGCAGTCCGGCGAGTTGCTCGCCGTATTCATTGCCAGCACGATGAAGATGCTCGGCGGCCGCGCCTCGATCAAGGGACATTTTCGCCTTGACCAGACGACCATGCTGCCGCAGCGGAATAACCCGCTGAAAATGACCGACGATCGCAAAAAGGCTTCGCGGCAATTGCTGGGGCAGACTTCCAAGGACTTTTTGGCCCCGGTTGACGCAGTGGAAGAAGCCATGCGTGACCTGGACCAGCACACCAGGGCCATCATCGCCGGCATGCAGGCGGCGTTCGACACCTACATTGGCGAACTGGACCCGGACGAACTCGAGGCAGGATTCGATGCTTCGCTGGGGCGGACGGGCCTGCTCAAGAAGGTTAACGGCATGCAGTACTGGAACATGTACAAGGACTTGTATCCGGTGTTTGCCGGCCGCAGCCCCGGGCATTTTCCGGAAGCATTCGTGCAGGAGTTCGTCAAGGGATACGAAACCTACCTGACGGAGCACGAACCACTACAGGTCAAGCCGCCGCTTGCGAACAAATGAAAAACCCCGCCTGAGCGGGGTTTTTCACAAAGGCACGCCGCGCTTCAGCGGTTTTTACGATTCGCGATCAAATCATTGACGACCGATGGATCGGCGAGCGTCGAGGTATCGCCCAGGTTGCCATAGTCATTGGCAGCCACCTTACGCAAAATTCGCCGCATGATTTTGCCGGAGCGCGTCTTCGGCAAGCCTGGCGCCCACTGAATCAGGTCCGGCGTCGCGATGGGCCCGATCTCCTTGCGCACCCACTGCCTGAGCTCGGCCAGCAGTTCGTCGCTTTGTTCGATACCTTCCATCAGCGTGACATATGCGTAAATTCCCTGCCCCTTGATCTCATGCGGATAGCCGACCACCGCAGCCTCGGCCACATCCTTGTGTGCGACCAGCGCGCTTTCCACCTCGGCAGTACCCATGCGGTGACCCGAGACGTTGAGCACGTCGTCGACACGGCCCGTGATCCAGTAAAAGCCATCTTCATCGCGGCGGGCGCCATCACCCGTGAAATAGCGCCCTTCGAAAGTTGCGAAATACGTATCAACGAAGCGCTGGTGATCACCGTAAACGGTGCGCATCTGTCCCGGCCAGCTGTCCAGGATCACCAGGTTTCCTTCGGTCGCGCCATCGAGGATATGGCCCTCGGCATCGACGATGGCGGGCTGTATGCCGAACAAAGGCTTCGTCGCCGACCCGGGTTTCAGGGGGGTCGCGCCGGGCAGCGGCGAAATCAGGATGCCGCCGGTTTCCGTCTGCCACCAGGTATCGACGATCGGGCAGCGGCCCTCACCGACGACGTTGTAATACCACTCCCAGGCCTCCGGGTTGATCGGTTCCCCGACCGAGCCAAGCAGTCGCAGGCTTTTGCGCGAGGTCTTCTTCACCGGTTCATCGCCCTCGCGCATCAGCGCACGGATCGCGGTCGGCGCGGTGTAACAGATGTTGACCTGATGCTTGTCGCACACCTGCCAGAAACGCGACGCATCCGGGTAATTGGGCACGCCTTCGAACATCAGGGTCGTGGCGCCATTCGCCAGCGGCCCATAGACGATGTAGCTGTGCCCGGTCACCCAGCCGACGTCCGCGGTGCACCAGTAGATATCACCGGGCCTGTAATCGAACACGATTTCATGCGTCAGGGCCGCGTAGACCATGTAGCCACCCGTCGTGTGCAACACGCCCTTGGGCTTGCCGGTTGAACCCGAGGTGTACAGGATGAACAGCGGGTCTTCGGCATTCATTTCTTCCGCCGGGCAATCTGCCGATACCGTGGTCTCAATCTCGTGCAGCCAGACGTCACGGTCCTCGACCCAGCCGATATCCGCACCGGTACGGCGCACGACCAGCACTTTTTCGAGCGTCGTAACCTGGGGATTCGCAGCTGCCTTGTCGACATTGGCCTTCAGTGGCACGACCTTGCCCCCGCGCACGCCCTGGTCGGCCGTGATGACGATATTCGATTCGCAATCATGAATGCGGCCGGCAAGCGCGTCCGGCGAAAAACCACCAAACACGACTGAATGAACGGCGCCGATGCGCGCGCAGGCGAGCATCGCGACTGCGGCCTCCGGAATCATCGGCATGTAAATGGTGACGCGATCGCCCTTCTTCGCGCCGATTGCTTTCAGCGCGTTGGCGAAGCGGCAAACCCGTTCATGCAGTTCGCCATAGGTGATCCTCAGGTCGGTATCCGGATTATCCCCTTCCCAGATGATCGCGACATCGTCAGCCTTCTCCGGCAAATGGCGGTCGATGCAGTTGTAACAGGCATTCAGTGAACCGTCGTAATACCAGCGAACGTGCAGATCGTCGCGCGCAAAGGACACGTCCTTGACCTGCGTGAATGGTTTGATCCAGTCGATACGCTTGCCCTGCTCCGCCCAGAAGCCCTCGTTATCTTCAACGGATTGCGCATAGAGCGACTCGTAACGTTCTTCGTCAATGATGGCGCTTTCCGCCAGTGACGCCGGTATTCCGTAAACTTTACTCATCAATTGCCTCGTTACTTGTGGTTAATCGTTAACGCGCCGCGATGGTTTCGGGCACGGCATTCAGTGTTTTTCCAGGCGTAGCCGCCGGGCCAGCGCTATCAGGTTGCGCGCTTGCGTGTAGTGCGGCTTGTCCAGCATCTCCCCATCAAGTCCGAGGACGCCTGCTTCCGGCTGGCTCGCAAACAGCGCGACAATTCTCTCGGCGCGCTCGATTTCCGCATCCGTAGGGCAAAAAGCCTCGTTAATGACGGCAACCTGAGCCGGATGTATCGCCAGCATGCCGCGAAATCCGTCTCTGCGGGCGGCGCTCGCATACTGCGCGAGACCCTCGGCGTCCTGGTAATCGGTAAACACGGTATCAATAGCATCCACACCCGCACTCGCGGCGGCGAACAGGCACAGCGAACGCGCCAGCTGGTATGGCGGCAGCCACTGCCCCGCAGCATCGCGCGTCTGGCTTGCGCCGACCGCGGCGCTCAGGTCTTCGGCGCCCCAGGTCAGGCCGCGAAGCCGATTGGTCACGCCAGCATAATCCGCCAGCGAAAACATGGCTGCAGGCTGTTCGGTGGCGATGGGCAATATGCCGGTACTGCCGGGTTCGAGACCGAATTCGCTCTCGAGGTCGGTGAGGCGGTCAGCCAGGCGCCGGCTATCCTGCGGGCCGGCCGGTTTGGGCAGGACGATACCTGCCGGTGCCCCGGGCATCACCGCATGCAGGTCCCTGTCGGCGTCAGCGCTTGCCAGCGGATTGATCCGGACCCACGCCCTCGCACTCGCCTCGCGCTGCAGAAACTCCACCGCCAGGCGGCGAGCAGCGGGCCGGTTTGCGGCAGCGACGGAATCCTCGAGATCGAGAATCAGCGCATCGGCGCCACTGTCGAGGGCCTTTGATAGCTTGCGCTCGCTGTCCGCAGGGACAAACAGGAAGCTGCGAATCATTTCGGTTTCCGCAGCATGAGTGCCGTTCGTTTGCACTCACCCACCAGCTTGTCGTGCTGGTTGTAGGCCTTGTGGGAGAAAATGACGATGCCGTTGTCGGGTCTCGATTTCGATTCTCGAATTTCCAAGACCTCGCTCACCACGTGAATCGTATCGCCATGGAATAGCGGGTGAGGAAAGCGGACTTCATCCCAGCCGAGGTTTGCCACGGTGGTGCCGACGGTCGTATCGCCGACCGAGATGCCGACCATGAAGCCGAGCGTCAGGCAGCTGTTGACCAGCGGCCTGCCGAACTCGGTACTCTTCATGTATTCCGCGTCGAGGTGCAACGGCGCGGGATTGTGGGTCAGCGCGCTGAACCACACGTTGTCGGCTTCAGTGATCGTGCGGCGGATCGTGTGTTCGAATTTTTGTCCGACGCTGAATTCTTCGAAGTATAAGCCCGGCATGTCGAATTACCTTGTTCTTGTATGG
>DATCZF010000133.1:0-31239 GCA_036526055.1 Woeseiaceae bacterium | reverse complement strand
TGGCTGTACGGTAGCGATTCCGCAGCCATCGTAGCCAGTATCTCGACTGGCCGCGCCGGCATGATGCCGCCAATGGGTGCGGCGCTCGGCGGTGACGCCGGAATTGATGCCATGGTGCGCTATGTGCGCAGCCTCAGTGACCCAACCGTTAATACGACAGACCTGGCAGCCAGCAAGGCGCTGTTCCAGCCCATGTGCGGCGCTTGCCACGGTCAGGGCGGCGAAGGTAACCCGATGCTTGGAGCACCGAACCTGACCGACAACATCTGGCTCTATGGCGGCGCAGCGGACGCTATTCGAACGACGATCGTCAATGGCCGGTCCGGACAAATGCCCGCGCACGGCGAATTGCTCGGTGAGGACAAGGTCAGGATTGTCGCGGCATACGTGCTAAGCCTGTCGGCGGATACGACGGCGGGCAACTGAGCCGGAGGAAACGCAAAATCGTCGACACAACTCCCAGGACAAAGCAATGGAGCCGCAACAAGCAGGCGGTGGCAACCTGTGGCTGGATTTCGTTCCTCAGCGCCTCGATCGCCACAATGCTGTTTTTCGCGGTTTTCGATCCCGTTGACCTTGCCGCGCTTATCCTGCCGGGCAAGGTCATATCCATGACCGAGGGCTATGCAGCCGGCTTTTTCTTTTTCTGGTTTATTTGCGCTATAAGCTCTGCCATAACGGCTTTCCTGGTGCGCACCGCCCCGCGCAGAAACCAGTAGCACAGTCGTCGGAAACGATTCAATGAAACGGTGGGCCAGACCAATGAGCGACTCGCTTGCAGGCGGGTCGATGTACGAAAGCGAAGCGAAGATTTATCCGCGGGAAGTCAGCGGCACGTTCAATTCGCTGCGCACGCTTGCGGTTTACGTGCTGCTCGGCATCTATTACCTGCTGCCGTGGATCAATATCGGCGACCGCCAGGCCCTGCTGTTCGATCTGCCGGCGCGGCAGTTTCACATTTTCGGCCTGACCCTGTGGCCACAGGACTTCCCCTTGCTCGCGCTGCTCCTGATCTTTGCCGCGATTTCGCTGTTCTTCTTCACGGCGCTGGCAGGCCGGCTCTGGTGTGGCTTTGCCTGTCCGCAGACAGTCTGGACCGAGGTGTTCATCTGGATGGAACAGTGGACCGAGGGCAAGCGCACTGCGCGTATTCGGCTCGACCGGGGTCCGTGGACTGCCGAGAAGATTGCCCGCAAAACAGCCAAGCAAATTCTCTGGATCAGCTTCGCCGCATTTACCGGCTTTACCTTTGTCGGCTATTTCACACCGATCCGTGAGTTAAGCGGTGCCGTTGTCCAGGGCGCGCTTGGTCCCTGGGAGACTTTCTGGATTCTCTTTTACGGATTTGCCACGTACGGAAATGCCGGCTACCTGCGTGAACAGGTCTGCAAATACATGTGTCCCTATGCGCGCTTCCAGAGCGCGATGTTCGACAAGGATACGCTGATCATTTCCTA
Organism: Woeseiaceae bacterium; assembly: GCA_036526055.1. GTDB lineage: Bacteria > Pseudomonadota > Gammaproteobacteria > Steroidobacterales > Woeseiaceae > JAHEFE01. Next base: position 29,782 of record DATCZF010000133.1, on the reverse strand, counting down.
TGACACCGGTCGGGGCGAACCGCGCGGCAGCCGCAGGCGCGGGTCCGATTACAAAGCCAGCGGGCTGGGCGACTGTGTTGACTGCAACAAGTGCGTGCAGGTTTGCCCGACCGGTATCGATATTCGCGACGGCCTGCAATACGAGTGCATCGCCTGCGCCGCCTGCATCGATGCCTGTAATGACGTGATGACGCGACTTGAATACCCCAGGAACCTGATTCGTTATACGACCGAACACATGGCAAAAGGCGGCAACCGTCGTATCTTGCGCGCACGCACGGTCGTGTATGCGTCGATTCTGACAATTTTGCTGGCCGTCCTGATCGGCGCCATGCTGCTGCGTACTCCGCTGATCGTGGATGTCATTCGCGACCGCAACACGTTGTTCAGGGAAGTCGGCAGCGACCTGATCGAAAACAGCTATACGCTGAAGATCATTAACCAGGGCAGCGACGAAAAAACTTTCCGCATTACGGTCAGCGGCCTGCCGAACATTCGCATCGAAGGTACCGCCAGCACGGTTTCGGCACAGGCAGGCCAGGTATTGTCGCTGCCAACCCGGGTGCAGGTGCCGCGACAGGATACGGCGGGCATCAGTGAAATCACGTTTACAGTAGAATCCCTCGATCGGGATGAAATATCCGTCGCTGAAAAGAGCCGCTTCCTTGGACCCTCGCACTAAATCACAGACCGAAGATTTGCAGCCCTGGTACCGGCAATTCTGGCCATGGTTCCTGATCGCGCTGCCCGGGTGCGCCGTCGTCGCCAGCCTTTACACGCTCAACCTCGCGATACAGACCACTGACAGCCTGGTCGTGGAGTCAAATCTCGGTATGGATGTCATTGCAGCACAGCACATCGCGGCGGCGGAAAAAGCCGCGGCGCTTGGGTTGAGCGCCACTTTGACGCTGGACCGCGACACCGGCGCCATTCAGCTATCCCTGGCGTCGAGCGCTTCGAACACCAGCCAGTTTGCGGGCAACGACCTGCTGCTGCATTTTTCCCACCCGGCATTTCGCGACAGGGATCTGGATGTCCTGCTGCAGCGCGCTGAGGATACTGCTGCGGACTACTCGACCCGGCTGCCCGGAATTCCCGATGGGCGCTGGTACCTGGTACTGGAATCAACGCTGGGCTGGCGCATGACGGCCGTTATTGACGGCGGGACGCGAATTGTCAGTTTCGATTCGCGGACAGCGGCCTTCGGCGGGCATGACGAGTAAGTCACGGCTGCCCTGTTTTCATTGCGGGCTGATCATTCCGGCCGGATACGGGGAATCGGTGCGCATTGGCGATGCAGACCACCCGGTATGCTGCCCGGGCTGCAAGGCGGTCGCGGAGCTGATACGGGATTCCGGCATGAGCCGCTATTACGAACTTCGCGAAGCGCCCAGTCCCGGGCTGACCAGGCCATCCGATAACGCAGCGAAGAAAGACTGGGAGGCCTTTGACCGACCCGACATGCTGGAGCGATTTGCGCTGGTCCACGACGGCGTCGCCGAGGCCCTCGTCTACGTTGAAGGCATGTTTTGCTCCGCCTGCGCCTGGCTGATCGAAACCAGCCTGAAGACCATGCCCGGCGTCGTCAGCGTCGACGTAAGTCCCGTGACATCACGCGTCCGCATTCGCTGGAAGCCCGAAGCCACGGCATTCAGCAGGTTGCTGCAACGTCTCGTCGAACTCGGTTACAAACCACAGCCCAACACGAACGAAACTGTTGACCGTCCGGAGCTCGGGGAACGTCGCGCCGCCCTGAAGCGCCTGATCGTCGCCTGCCTCGGCATGATGCAGGTGATGATGTTTGCCGTGGCGCTGTATGCCGGCGATTACCAGGGCATCAGCCCGCAGTTTGAGAAATTCTTCCGCCTGGTCAGCTTCATCGTCGCCACGCCGGTGGTGTTTTATGCGGGGCGACCCTTTTTCATCGGCGCCTGGCGGGGCCTGCGGTTTCGGCAACCGGGCATGGATGTCCCTGTTGCGATTGCCATCGGCTCAGCCTACCTCGCGTCCGTCTGGTCAATGCTGATAAACGCCAGCGAAATCTGGTTTGATTCGGTCACGATGTTCGTGTTCTTCCTGACGGTCGGTCGTTTTCTCGAAATGAGCGCGCGCCACCGGGCCACGGAACGCAGTGTCGCACTCTCGCAGCTGTTGCCGAACACGGCGATGCGCGTGGACGGCGCGACCCTGACGCCGGTGGCAACCGCGGCGCTGCAACTGGGTGACCAGGTGATGGTGCGCCCGGGTGAGCGCGTTCCCGCGGATGGCCGCGTTCTCAAGGGTCAGGCGGAGGTCGATGAGTCCCTGCTTACCGGCGAGTCGACGCCTCGCAGACGTGGCCCTGACGCCAGCGTCATCGCCGGCAGCATGGTGCTGGACGGCGCAGTCACGGTATCCATCGACAAACTCGGCGCGAATACCACGCTCGCTGCAATTTGCCGCTCGATGGAACTCGCACGCTGCACGCGTCCGCCGCTGGTGCGTATGGCGGACAGCATCGCCAGCTACATCGTCATCGCGCTGTTGATTGTCGCCGCAGCCGTGGCGCTGGCCTGGTCGTTCATCGACCCGGCCCGGGCCTTCGTAATCACGCTGTCAGTACTGGTGGTCACCTGCCCCTGCGCGCTGGCGCTTGCCACGCCCGCAGCCATAGCGACTGCCAGCGCCCGGCTTGCCGAACTGGGGCTGCTGATCACAGACGGCAGCGCGATCGAAACGCTGGCGCGCGCCAACCGCATCATGTTCGACAAAACCGGCACACTCACGGTCGGCAAACCGGGCATCACGCGCATCAGCATTGTCGATGCCAGTCGCGGTTTCAGCGAGGATGATTGCCTGCGCATTGCCGCCAGCCTCGAACGGGCGTCGGCTCACCCGATTGCGCGCGCATTTTCGACCGACAATCTCGAACCGGTCGACAATCTGAGCGTGTCCGCGGGGGCAGGCGTCAGTGGCTCGATTGGCGGACATACCTGGCGCATCGGCAATGCTGCATTCGCGTCGTCAGAGGCTGCGGACGAAGCGACGACGCAGGGTGATGCGGGGCTGTCGCAAATCCACCTTTCCTGCGACGGGCAACTCGTCGCAATCATCGAACTGCAGGACGCATTGCGGGCCGGCGCGGCGACGCAATTGCGTGCGCTGCGCAAGCTCGGCATCGAGGTCAGCCTGGCGAGCGGCGATACGGCAATGCCGGTACGCAATATCGCACAGGCGCTGGGTATCGAGGACTATCGTCACGGCATGAGCGCCGATGACAAGCTCGCCTGGCTGCGCGAGCATCAGGAAGCCGGTGAGCGGGTGGTCATGGTCGGCGATGGCATCAACGATGCCCCGGTACTCGCTGGTGCCGATACCTCGGTGGCCATCGGCCAGGGCGCGCTGCTGGCGCATTCGAGCGCGGAATCCATATTGCTCGGACCTACGCTGCAACCGCTGGTGGATGCCGTGCAGGTGTCGCGGCGTGCCCTGACCATCATTCGACAGAACCTCGGCTGGGCCGTCCTGTACAATCTGACCGCGCTGCCGCTTGCGGCGATGGGCTGGGTGCCGCCGTGGCTCGCCGCTGCCGGCATGAGCGCCAGTTCGCTGGTAGTCGTATTGAACGCCTTGCGGCTGAAAAACTATCGGCCGCGCGACCTGCTGGCAGCAGGTAACGCCGGGATACGCGCATGAACATTCTGTTTTTCCTGATACCGCTGGGTTTGCTGATCCTCGGATTGGCCGTCTGGGCATTTTTCTGGGCCGTGGGCAGCGGCCAGTTCGATGACCTGGATACTCCGGCGACGCGTATCCTGCTCGATGACGACGACACGCCGACGAGCAAGGACGATTCCGCGTGATCACCGGTTCAATTGTCCTGTCGGCTTTCCTCGCGGGCCTGCTGGGCAGCGCTCACTGCCTCGGCATGTGTGCCGGACTGTCAGGCTTGTCCACCGTCGCCGGGGTTGGCGGACGGAGTCGCATATTCACCTATAACGCCGGGCGCCTGTTGAGTTACAGCATCATCGGCGCACTCGGCGGCGCTGCCGGTGCGAGCGTCGCGAATACCTACCAGCTCTACAGCCAGGTCAATGGCTTACGCATCGCCGGCGGTGTCATCATTTGCCTTATCGGTCTGCAGATCGCGCTGCAGATCAACCTGCTGCGGGCCGTCGAGGCGATCGGCGCGCGCGCCTGGAACGCCATTGGCCCGCTCGCCCGGCGCTTCCTGCCGGTCACGAACCACAGACGGGCGCTGGGCCTCGGCCTGTTATGGGGCTGGCTTCCCTGCGGCCTGGTATACAGCGTACTGCTGATCGCCATGACCAGCGGCAGCAGCATGAATGGCGCACTGGTGATGGCGGCCTTTGGCGCTGGTACGCTACCCGCGATGTTGCTCACCGGTGTCAGCGCACAGGCCCTGGCCGCTTATACGGCGCGCTCGAACACGCGCCGCGCCATGGGACTTCTTTTGTTTGTGATGGGTCTGCTGACGATTGCCATGCCGCTTGGCGGATCAATTGCCGCGGGCCACAGTCATTAGCCGGCGATCGCCCGATAGATCATTCGCGCAGAAATCAGCAGCAGAAAACAACCGAACACCACGCCAAGCCGCCGCCGCGATAGCGAATGTGCGATACGTGCCCCAATGGGCGCTGCGACGACGGTTGCCGGCACGATGAGTATGAAGCCGACCAGGTTGACGTAGCCAAGACTGCCCGGCGGCAGTCGCGGATCGCCAAGTCCCCCGAGTATGTAACCCAGGGTCCCCGGCAAGCTGACCAGCAAACCAAACACAGCGGCCGTGCCGACAGCACGATGAATTTTCTCTCCGCACAGCGTCAGCACCGGTACCGCAAGCCCGCCACCACCGATGCCCATCATCGTGGCGACGCTGCCAATGGCAACCGGAATCGCGGCTCCCAGCGGGCCTCGAGGCACCGAGTCGCGAATCGTTTTGCCTTCCAGCGGCAAGAGCATCTTCAAACCGACCAGAAAGGCAAAGCAGCCGAAGACCGTTGCCAGCACGCTGCTTTCTACCCGCACCGCGACCGTCGCACCGATCACGGCTCCCAGCAATATGAAGACGGCCCAGCGTCTCAAAAGGTCGACATCAACGGACTGGCGCCGATAATGCGCGCGTGCCGAGGAAATTGACGTTGGAATGATCGTCGCCAGCGAAGTCGCCACGGCAACGTGCATGCGAATGGCTGGGTCGACGCCCTGGGTTGCCAGCGCGGCCTCGAGCACCGGCACTATGACAATGCCACCGCCAATTCCCAGCAATCCCGCCAGCAGGCCACTGCAGAGGCCCGTGACCAGCATGATTGCAGCAAGCAGGAAATATTCATCCATCAGCGAGACACGCCCTTTAGACCTGTGCGATTACTGCGCCAGCAGTGTGGCGGCGTGATGTTGCAGGTGGTCTTCCATAAAAGTCGCAATGAAATAATAGCCGTGGTCATACCCCGAATGCCGTCTGAGCTGCAACGGGTAGCCCGATGCAGCACACGCCGACTCGAGCAAATGCGGGTGCAGTTGCTGTTCAAGGAACTGGTCGGCCAGGCCCTGGTCGACGAGGATGGTCGGCGTGTCCTCGGTGACCCTGGCTTGCTGAATCAGCTCGCAGGCATCGTATTCGCGCCATTTCGCCGTATCGGCACCGAGATAATTACCGAGCGCCTTGTGCCCCCAGGGGCAGTTCATCGGGCTGCAAATCGGCGCAAATGCGGAAACAGACCTGTAAGTGGCGGGGTTTTTCAGCCCGATCGTCAGAGCGCCGTGGCCCCCCATCGAGTGCCCCATGATTCCCTGACGCTGCATATCCACCGGAAAATGTTGCTCGATCAGCTTCGGCAATTCCTGCGTCAGGTAACTGTACATTCGGTAATTCCGTGACCACGGTTCTGCGGTTGCATCCACGTAGAACCCGGCCCCGAGACCGAAGTCATAAGCCCCATCCGGATCATCCGCGACGCCTTCGCCGCGTGGGCTGGTATCGGGCGCCAGCAGGGCAATGCCGAGATCCGCCGCGACACGTTGCGCGCCGCCCTTGATCATGAAGGTTTCTTCCGTGCAGGTCAGTCCCGCCAGGTAGGTCACCAGCGGTACCGGGCTCGCTGCCGCCTGCGGTGGCACAAACATGGCGAATTGCATGTCGCAGCCGTTGACGGCGGATGCATGCTTCAGGAAATACGTTTTACCGCCGAAACAGCCGTGCTCGCTGATTTGCGTAAGCGTCATGCAGTCTTCCCCTTTGTCGCGCGCCCGCAGCTGGCCTCGCTCGGCCGCAAAACAGGCGCAGCAGTGTATTGCGAGCTGCGCTGGAAGTCAGTCCAGGCGGCGAAACACGAGGGAAGCATTGGTGCCGCCAAACCCAAAGCTGTTGCTCATGGCAGTGCGAATTCCTGCTGCGTCCACGCGTGACCGCACGACTGGCATGCCCGCCGCGTCCGGATCCAGGTTGTCGATATTGATGGAGGGCGAAATAAAGTCGTGCTGCAACATCAGCAGGCAGCTGATCGCCTCAATGACGCCGGTCGCACCGAGTGAGTGCCCGCAGAGTGACTTGGTGGAACTGAAGCGAGGAATATCGGCACCGAAGACGTCTCGAATCGCTCCCAGCTCGCACGTGTCGCCCACCGGCGTACTGGTGCCATGCGTGTTGATGTAATCGATCGGCGAGTCAACCGTGGATCTGGCGATCTGCATGCAGCGCGCGGCGCCCTCGCCTGACGGCGCAACCATGTCGTAGCCATCGGATGTCGCGCCGTAGCCGACGATTTCCGCATAAATTTTTGCGCCCCGCGCCAGCGCGTGCTGCAACTCTTCGACCACGACCATGCCGCCACCCGCCGCGATGACGAAGCCGTCGCGGTCGACGTCGTAGGGGCGGGACGCCATTTCCGGCGAATCGTTGTATCGGGTCGACAGCGCGCCCATCGCGTCGAACAGGCTGGTCAGCAACCAGTCTTCCTCTTCGCCGCCGCCGGCAAAGACGATGTCCTGTTTGCCGAGTTGAATCTGTTCGGCGGCAGCGCCAATGCAGTGGGCACTGGTCGCACAGGCCGATGTAATGGAGTAGTTGATTCCCTTGATCGCAAACGGCGTCGCGAGGCATGCAGACACCGTGCTTCCCATTGTTCGTGGCACCATGTAGGGACCTATCTTGCGCACGCCGCGCTCGCGCAACTTGTCGGCGCTGAGCACGATGTTGGCGCTGGAGGCGCCACCGGATCCGGCGATCAAACCGGTCCTGGGGTTGGAAATGTCCTGCGCTTCGAGGCCTGAATCGGCAACCGCCTGGCTCATCGCGACATAAGCATACGCCGCGGCATCACCCATGAAACGCAGCACCTTTCGGTCCACATGCTCGGCAAGGTCGATATCAACACTGCCGCAAACCAGGCTGCGCAATCCCATTTCCTGAAATTTTTCGTTAAAGCGAATGCCTGACCTGCCCTCACGGAGGGATTCCAGCAGCGACTCCTTGTTGTTGCCGATACAGGAAACGACCCCGATGCCGGTGATAACTACGCGTCTCATAACAGCCTACTCAGAAATCGTCGGTCGACGTGAAAAGTCCGACCCGCAAATCTTCGGCCGTATAAATCTCACGGCCATCCACTGCCACCGTGCCATCGGCAATCGCCAGGACCAGCTTGCGCGTTATGATGCGCTTCAGGTCAATATGAAAGGTCACCTTTTTCGCGGTGGGCAGCACCTGCCCGGTAAACTTGACCTTGCCGACACCGAGCGCCCGGCCTTTACCCTTGTTGCCAGACCACACCAGGAAAAATCCGACGAGTTGCCAGAGGGCATCCAGCCCGAGGCAACCCGGCATGACGGGGTCGCCAACAAAATGGCACTTGAAAAACCAGAGATCCGGATTGATATCCAGCTCAGCGATGATCTCTCCCTTGCCATATTTACCGCCCGTTTCCGCAATACGCAGAATGCGATCGGTCATCAGCATATCGGGCATCGGCAACTTGCCGCTGTCGGGATGAAACAACTCGCCGCGTGCGCAGGCAAGCAGCTCATCACGATCATAGGAATTTTTTTTGTTCGGTTGCATTGTCAAAAATTACGCAAAATGTGGCGCGACTGGGCGCTTAGCGGGATTTCATGCAAAGCTATTTAAACTTTTAGCACAATCCCCCGCGATTGAACGCGCATTCTACCTAACTGAGCGGCGGGCTGCCCGCGCAATTTCGCATCATACCCGGCAATCTCTATTGCAAAGCAGCATTTTTAGTGGTTGCTGCTCTGCAGCGGTAATGCCGTTTCAAACTTGATTTGCCGCAATGCAAAGTTCGACCGGACCTGCGAAAAGAACTGGCCTGAAAACACCACGTCCTGCAAAAATCGATCGTAGGCGGCAACGCTGGGAATGGCGACGCGCAACAAAAAATCAGCGTCCCCGGTCGTGTAATAGCACTCCATGACTTCGGGCCGACGTCGAATCGCCTCTGCAAATTGCCGGTTCAACTCATCGGAATGCCGTGTCAGGGAAATATGCGCAAAGACGCATTCGCCGACGCCCACTTTCTTGGGATCGAGGATCGCCGCGTAGCGCAAAATGACACCGTTGTCTTCCAGCGCTTTTACCCGCCGCCAGCACGCAGACGGCGACAGCCCGACCTTTTCGGCCAGCTCCTGGTTGGTCAGTCTCGCATTCTGCTGCAGTTCCTCGAGAATGCGTCGGTCATGGCTGTCCAGCGCCGGAATCTGCTCTTCTTGTGACTTGCTCATTACGCAATATCCTTTCTTTTATCAGTACTATTTGAAAAATTATTGATATTTTTAACCGAAATACGCATTGAAAGAAAGCACATTGCATAAACGCGGGAGTACACTTTAGGCACTTTCCTGTTCAGCACCGGTGAAGCAAAAATGATTCCAAATGGCAAAAACATCACTGCAAAAGAGGTTGCGAGCGCCGCTCGAGACATGGGCGTGCAGGTTGAACTCACCCCCGAAATCCGTGATCGCGTCGCCGCGTCAAGGGCCCTGCTCGATGAATTCGTCAAGTCCGGGCGAATCATCTACGGCGTCACAACCAGTGTTGGCGGATTCGTCAACTGGCTGTTACCGCCGTCGATGGCCGAAGAAGCGCAAAACAACATCATGCGCTCGGTGCAATCCAACGTCGGGCCGAACCTGGGCGACGATTACGTCCGGGCGGCGATGTTTGCCCGCATCAATTCGCTCGGCCGGGGCTACTCCGCAATCTCGCTGGACAACTTCGAAAAATATGTCGCGATGTACAACAAGGGCATCATTCCCTGCATTCCGGAAAAGGGTTCCCTCGGCGCCAGTGGCGACCTCGGCCCCCTCGCCTGCATCGGCCTGGTCGGCACCGGGCAGTGGCGAGCGCGCTACCAGGGCGAAATCCTGCCGGGCGCGGAGGCGCTGAAACGCGCGGGCATCGAACCCATGAAGCTGAGCTACAAGGAAGGCCTGGCGCTCATCAACGGCACGTCTGTCATGACCGGCATGGCCTGCTGCCTGATCAGCGATACCAAGAACCTGGTCAAGGCGTTCACGCTGATCTCCTGCATGACGCTCGAAGTGATGAAGGCCAAGATCATGCCCTTCCATCCCGCGGCGCATACTCAAAAACCGCATGACGGGCAGATTCGAGTTGCCGACTGTATTTACCGAACGCTTGCCGACAGCCGAATGATCGTGCAGGACGCCGAAATGGAGCAGTGGCTGCGCAAGCTGTCCACCAACGAACCACAGGGCCTCGACGAGCAGATCGAGGATGCCTATTCTCTGCGGGCAACGCCCCAGATCCTGGGACCTGTTGTTGATACGGCGCTGTTTGTCGAGCGAACCATCGAGACGGAACTCAATTCGTCCAACGACAATCCACTGGTGGTTGTCGAAGAGAATGACGCGGTACACAACGCCAATTTCCACGGGCAGTATATTTCGAATGCCATGGACCAGCTGGCGATCGTGCTGGTGAACATGTGCAACCTGTCGGACCGCCGCAATAACCGGCTGCTGCACCCCAGCCTGAATGGCAACCTGCCGCCGTTCCTGGTCAAGGAAAACCCGGGATTGAGAACCGGCCTGATGGGTGGCCAGTTCATGGCCACGTCGCTGACAGCCGAAATTCGCCAGATGAGCAACCCGATGTCGGTACAGACACTGGCATCGACCGGCGACTTCCAGGATCACGTTTCGTTCGGCTTCGTGGCGGCGAGAAGGACCCGCGACATCATTCGCAACGCCAGTTATATTCTGGCTTACGAACTCATGTGCGCATGCCAGGCTGCAGATATCAGGGGCGTCGATGAATTGAGCAGCGCAACGCGCAAGCTGCACAGCATCGTCCGCGAGATCGTGCCGTACCTTGATCACGACGAACCGGTCACGGACCATGTTGAAGCCCTTGCCGATCAGTTGCTGAACGGCAGAGTTCTGGAGGCACTGCCACCGGGCGTCGACGCCTACGATTGGTAAACAGGGAGAAGCCGTGGCCTCTGCCATTCGCGAGAAGTACCTGCAACGTACCCGGGCCAGTGCGGAAGCGCACGCCCGGGCGAAGCAAGCCATGCCGGGAGGCACATCTCGACAGGCTGCCTACTGGGCGCCCTATCCGCTGACGGTGGATCGGGGTGAAGGCGCCATGTTCTGGGATATCGATGGCAACCAGTACCTGGAGTTCATCAATAACTACACGTCGATGGCCCATGGCCACGCCTACCCGCCGATTGTTGAGGCAGTAACGCGCCAGCTATCCCGGGGTACGGGCTACGCCGCCGCCAATGCCGCGCAGACGGTGCTGGCCGAGAGAATCAAGGACAGGGTACCGGGCATCGACCAGGTTCGTTTCACCAACTCGGGAACCGAGGCCGCAGCGCTGGCCTTCACGATCGCCCGCATTGTCACCGGCCGACGCAAGCTGTTAATGGCTCGCTATGGCTATCACGGTTCACTGCTGGAGTTTGAATGCGGCTCCTTCGGCCGCGAAGGCCCGCTCACCTATCTCGCCGGCTTTAACGACCTGGCAGATTTCGAAAGAGTCCTGGCCGAGCACCGCGACGAGATCGCGGCCGTGTTTCTCGAGCCAGTGCTCGGCTCCGGCGGTGTCATTGCCGCCAATGCCGATTTTCTCAAGGGCGTGATCGCGGCAACGCACGAGGCGGGCGCCATTTTCGTGCTCGATGAAGTACTGACGTTTCGCTTCGGACTTGGCGGCTGCCAGACCGATCTGGGCATTCGTCCAGACCTGACCATGTTTGGCAAGGTCATTGGCGGTGGCTTTCCCGTTGGGGCTGTCGGAGGCAAAGCCGAATTGCTGCGTATCTTCGACCCGGCTGACATGAAGGTATTCCATACCGGTACGTTCAATGCCAATCCCGTCACGATGGTCGCAGGTGATGTGTCAGTCCGTCATCTGGATGAGGCTCGCATCGCGAAAATGGATGAGCTGTGCATTCGTCTCAGGGACGGCCTGTTGGCGGCAGCCAGGAAAACCGGGCTGCCGCTGGCGATGAACCATTATCGCTCCTGCCTGAACCTGTATTTCAGCGAGTCCGTGCCGCAGTCATCGATCGTCCGCACCGACACTGCAATCATCGACCGCTTTCACAGCGCCGCGATCAACCACGGGTTGTTCATTGCGCCGCGCGGCATGATTGCGCTGTCGACGGTAATGACCGAAGAGATCATCGATGACGCGTTGGCGCGCGCCGAAGCGGCCATGCAGGACGTTGCCGCCGAACTAGACTAAAAAGAATTCAATCCGGAGTACATCGATATGACTTTCAGCGCCAGAATTCCTTACGGAGCCTACTGGTCCACGCCCTTCGTCCGCTGGCAGGGCAGTTTCGCCAATCTGAACAGCGTCGAGTTTGCGGCTTTCGTGGCAAAAAACGAACTCGCGCAACGTTCCATACAGCCGGAAATCTTCGACTACGGCGTGCTGGGCATGACCGTCCCGCAACATCACTCGTTTTACGGTCTGCCGTGGCTGATGGGCATGGCTGGCGCCGGGCAGGTTTCCGGCCCCACGATCAACCAGGCCTGCGCGACGGGTACACGCTGCCTGCTGACCGCGGCACAGGAAATCGATGCCGGCATGGCATCCGCCGCACTGGTGGTGACCTGCGACCGGACGTCGAACGGGCCGCACCTGTATTACCCGAGCAGCGCTGCGCCCGGCGGTACCGGCAGCGCCGAAGACTGGGTCATGGACAATTTCAACTGCGACCCCCTCGGCCGCCACGCAATGATCAACACGGCGGAAAACGTCGCCCGCAAGCATGGCATATCGACGGAGGAACAACACGAGGTCGTGCTGCGCCGTGGTGAGCAGTACCGAATGGCCCTCGCCGATGACAGCGCGTTCCACAAGCGCTTCATGTCGCTGCCGTTTGACGTTCCAAAGCCCGGCTATAAGAAGAGCGCCGGAACGATAGATGGCGACCAGGGAGTCACCGTGTCCACGCCCGAGGGCCTGGGCAAGCTGCGTCCGGTTCTGCCTGAGGGCAGCGTGACTTTTGGTGGCCAGACATATCCGGCTGACGGTAACGCCGCAATGATTGTGACCAGCGCCGACAAGGCTCGAGAACTCAGCAAGGATCCCGGTATCGGCATAGCGATGCTTGGGTTCGGGACTGCGCGAACCGAGCTGGCGTTCATGCCCGAGGCTACCGTACCGGCGGCAAAAATGGCCCTGGACCAGGCTGGCCTTGGCATTGCCGATATGGATGTCATCAAGTCGCATAACCCGTTTGCCGTAAATGACATCCTGTTTTCCCGTGAAACAGGGGCTGACCTGCAGACAATGAACAACTACGGTTGCCCCTTGATCTGGGGACATCCGCAAGGCCCGACGGCATTGCGCGCCATCATCGAGATGATCGAAGAGCTGGTGCTGCGCGGCGGCGGAACCGGCCTGTTCGAGGGTTGTGCCGCAGGAGATACGGCAATGGCTGTTATCATTCGCGTATTCGAGGAGAACTGATCCAGGCGCCCGGGAGCTGCTGTGAATCGCCAAGAGAAAATCATTCCTGACTTTGCGCCCGCCCGGGTCAGTCTCGAGCGTTTTGACGATGGCAGTTTTGTCCTGCGCTCACCGATGCCCCTCGAGCAGTTCGCCGCCAACATCTGCGAGTACCTGGAGCATTGGGCCCAATCCCGCCCTGAACAGGTTTTCCTGGCAGAGAGAAATGAGCAGGGCGCCTGGCGTTACCTGACTTACGGCGACGCCCTGCAACGCACGCGCGCGCTCTCGCAGGCGCTCCTCGATGCCGGGGCCAGCCCTGCACACCCCCTGATGGTGCTGTCGGACAACAGTATTGCCAATGGCCTGTTGCAGCTTGCTGCCATGTACGTCGGTATCCCCGTAGCGCCGGTGTCGCCCGCCTACTCGCTGCTATCGCAGGATTACAGCAAGCTCAAATACGTCTTCGAACTGGTGTCGCCGGCGCTGGTTTTTGCCAGCGATGCCCGTTTCGGCAACGCGCTTGGCGCGCTCGACCTTAAGCATACAAAGGTAATCGGCCTTAACGGACCCGACTGCGCCGATTTCGCATTTGCCGACCTCGCTGCGACCCAGGTCACCGACGACGTCGCGCGACGCCACGCGAACGTCGGGCTCGACACGGTCGCCAAGATCCTCTTTACCTCGGGCTCAACCGGCATGCCGAAAGGCGTTATCAATACGCACCGCATGATGTGCTCGAATCAGCAGGCAATGGCACAGATCTGGCCGTTCGCCTCGCGCCGCCCGCCGGTGCTGGTTGACTGGCTGCCGTGGAACCATACCTTTGGCGGTAATCACAATTTCAATTTTGTCCTGCGGCATGGCGGAACCCTGTATATCGACGAAGGCAGACCGGTGCCCGGATTGATTGAAAAGACGGTGGCCAACCTCAGGGAGATTGCACCGAGCATCTATTTCAACGTGCCGCGCGGCTATGACATGCTGATTCCGTTTCTCGAACAGGATAAAGCGCTGCGCGATAACTTCTTTTCTGCGCTCGACGTGCTTTTCTATGCGGCCGCAGCGCTTCCCCAGAATCTCTGGGACCGGCTGGAAGATGTCTCCGCCCAGGCACTCGACGCCCGTATCTCGATGATCTCCGGCTGGGGATCGACCGAAACCGCACCGGTTGCAACCGAGGTTCATTTTCCCACCGACAAGGCCGGCATTATCGGCTTGCCGGTGCCGGGCACGGAACTCAAGTTCGTGCCGAATGCCGGCAAACTGGAAATGCGCGTGCGCGGACCGAACGTCTTCCCGGGGTACTTCAAACAGGACGATCTGACTGCAGCGGCTTTCGATGACGAGGGCTATTACCTGATTGGTGATGCAGGCAAGCTTGCTGACGAGCAGGATCCCGGCAAGGGCGTGGTTTTCGACGGCCGCGTGGCAGAGGACTTCAAACTGATGACGGGATCCTGGGTCAGTACGGGCACCATTCGGGTCTCGGCAATAGCGGCCGCCAGCCCGGTGATTCAGGATGCCGTGGTAGCCGGCCACGACCGCGACGAAATTGGGCTCTTGTTGTTCCTGAATGCTGCCGGCGCGAGCAAGATTGCGGGAACCGAAGGCGACAGGTCGATGGCTGCGCTTGCCGGCGAACCCGCGATTCGCCGCCATATCGCGGCCGGAATCGGGACTTACAACCGTCAAAACCCCGCCTCGAGCACCCGTATCGGGCGCGCCATCATCCTTGTGGAGCCGCCCGATATCGATGCCGGTGAAATCACGGACAAGGGTTACATCAACCAGCGCGCCGTGCTGGAAAAGCGTGCTGCCAGGGTCCGGCAACTGTACAGCGACGACGACGCCGTCATCATTCCTGGTTCATCGGATTAATGAGCCAGTCCCCTGTTGTGACGAGAAAAACCCGATCACTGATCGTCCCGCCAGTGGAATTTCGCTGGAAATCTTCCAAACTTAGTCTAAATAAACCTAGAACTCTGTATCGCGGACTTTTCGCCCAGTAGCAGTCACCGACAGATGCCTGGAGACAGCAGAAGTGCTGATTGGACTCGACGTTGGTTCCACCACGATCAAGGCCGTCGTCATCGACCCGATGACCGAGCGTGTATTGTGGAAATCATACCAGCGCCATGAGACGCGGCAACCGGAACTCACCCTTACCTTCCTCAGCAAGATTCGCGCACAGTTTCCCGATATCAGCGACGGCGACTGGCAAATTTTCATCACCGGCTCCGGAGCGCCCGTGCTGTGCGACCTCATCGGTGCCCGTTTCGTACAGGAGGTCAACGCGGTAACGATCGCGGTTGAAAAATACTATCCGGACACCGGTTCGGTGATAGAACTCGGCGGCCAGGATGCCAAGATCATTGTTTTCCAGGAGGACGAGGCCAGCGGCGAACGCCGCGTTATCACCTCGATGAATGACAAGTGCGCCTCGGGCACCGGGGCCACCATCGATAAATGCCTGGTCAAGGTTGGCTTTCCCGAGGCGGACCTGGCCAAGATTCGCTTCGATCCCACGCGGCTGCACCACGTTGCCGCGAAATGTGGCGTATTCGCCGAGACCGACGTCACCAACCTGATCAAGGCGGGCTTACCGCCGGAGGAAGTCCTGAACTCGCTGGCGGACGCCATCGTCAACCAGAACCTGTCGGTGCTGACGCGTGGCAATACGCTCAGAACCCGCGTGCTGCTGCTCGGTGGGCCAAACACGTTTTTACCCTTCCTGCAGGCCTGCTGGCGCTATCGCATTCCGCAAACCTGGGAACAGCGGGGATACGCCTATGACCGTGAGTGCCCGATCGACAAGCTGATTGTGGTGCCCCGTGACTCGCAATATTTTGCTGCCTATGGCGCCGTGCTGTTCGGGCGCATTGATTACGGGCAAACGGATGCCGTGTACTTCAAGGGCACCGCCGAACTGGCCGAGTACTGCGCCACGGGCCGAACTGCGCGCCTGTCATCCGGCTCGGGTCCGCCGCTGTTCGAATCTGCAAAGGAAATGGAACCATTCCTGAAAGAATTTCGTATTCCGGAGTTTATTCCGCCGGAGTTTGGCGCCGGCCAGGTAGTGCGCGCGGCGATCGGGCTGGATGCCGGCTCGACCTCAACCAAGGCCGTCCTCGTCGACGAAGAGGAGCGCGTAATTCGCAAGGCATACCGGCTGAGTCGCGGCAATCCGATTCAGGACACGAAGGAAATCCTGGCGGAGTTACGCCAATCGATCACCGAGCAGGGCGCCAGCCTGGAAATCCTCGGCTTCGGCGCTACCGGTTACGCAGCACCAGTGCTGTACGAGACACTTCGGGGCGACGTCAACATCGTCGAGACGGTCGCCCACATGATGTCGGCGCTGACCTGGTTTCCGGACAGTCATGTCATCTGTGATATCGGCGGACAGGACATCAAGGTACTGTTCCTGCAAAACGGCGACGTCAAGGACTTCAAACTTTCGAACCAGTGCTCCGCCGGCAACGGCATGCTGTTGCAGTCAATGGCGGACCAGTTTGCGATTCCCATCGCCAACTATGCCGATACGGCATTCAGCGCCACGCTGAGCCCGGTTTTCAGTTATGGCTGCGCCGTTTTTCTGGACACGGATCGGGTCAATTTTCAGCGCGAAGGTTACAGCAAGGAGGAACTGCTCGCCGGCCTCGCCCTGGTGCTGCCGAAAAATATCTGGCAATACGTGGTGGGCGTTCCGCGGCTTGCCGAGCTCGGGCGCAACTTCGTGTTGCAAGGCGGGACACAAAAGAATCTTGCCGCGGTAAAAGCGCAGGCGGACTACATTCGGCGGCGCGTCCCGGGCGCAAAAATCTCGGTGCATCCGCATTGCGGTGAAGCTGGCGCGATCGGCACTGCGATGGAAACGCTGCGCATCACGCGACAGCGCGGCAAATCCCGCTTCATCGGCCTCGACGCGGCCATCAACCTGCAGTATGTCACCCGAAATGACGAAGGAACGCGCTGCACGGCATGCGCCAACCACTGCACCCGGACCTACATCGACACCATATCGCCGGATGGCGACAACCTGCGCTACATTGCCGGCTTTTCGTGTGAAAAAGGCACCGTGGAAAGCAAGGAAGCGCTCAAGGTAATCACGAAAAAGCGCAAGGTCTTGCAGGACCGCTACCCCAATCTCGCAGAGATCGAGGCTGAACTGGCGTTCAAGCATTTCCTCGACCCACCGCCGATGCCAACGGCAGGCAAGCGCGTCGATGACGTCGTCGTGCACACTAACTGGATTGGGAAAATCCGCCGCTTGCCGGTCCGCCGCAGGCTGCTGCGCAGCCCGGGAGCCGCAGCCGAGTATCGCAAGGGCCTGCGCATTGGCATGCCCCGGGTCCTCGGGATGTACACGGTAGCGCCCATGTTCCGTGCCTATTTCGAGGCGCTGGGCATTCCGAAGAACCAGCTGATCTGGAGCGACCAGACGACGGAAGAACTGTATGCCCAGGGCTGCAAGTACGGCAGCGTCGACCCGTGTTTTCCCAGCAAGGTTGTGCAAGCCCATATTCACAACCTGTTATTCGACAAGCATGAAAACAAGCGCACTGGCCCGCTCGATTTCATTTTCTTTCCGGGGCTCACGCACATTCCGAGTTTTCTGAGCCATGTGATCGACTACACCTGTTGCACCGTGGTGGCCGGAACACCGAAGGTCATGCGGGCTGCTTTCACCAAGGAAATCGAATTTTTTGAGCGCGCGAACATTGACTACGTCGACAGCATCCTCAACCTGGCGGAGCCGTTGCTGTTCAGCGAACAGTTGTGGCGAGCCTGGGGCAAACGCCTGCGAATCAGCCGCGACGAACATGATTTTGCCGTCCACTGGGCATGGCAGGTGCTCGACCAGTTTGAAAAATCGCTGGAAGATCGCGGCAGATCGATTCTCGACGCGGTAGAACGTGAAGGCCGAATGGCCGTTTTATTGCTGGGCCGGCCATACCATGCCGACCCGGGCATTTGTCACGGAATTCCCGAGGAATTACAGACACTTGGTTATCCGGTTCTGACGTTGCGCTCGATTCCAAAGGATGCAGCGTGGCTGTCGCAGTGGTTTCAGGATGACCTTGACTCGGGCTTTATCGAGGACGTTTTCGATATCCGTGACGTCTGGCCGGAAAACTTTTCGGTGAACTCGACACAAAAAATCTGGGGTACCAAGTTCGCGGCCCGGCATCCGAACGTCGCCGTACTCGATCTCTCGAGCTTCAAGTGCGGCCACGACTCGCCAACCTACGGCCTGATGGACGAGATTCTCAAAGCCGCGGGCACTCCCCGACTGATCATGCATGACCTCGACGCCAACAAGGCGCTGGGCTCGATTGCCATCAGGACAGGTACGTTCGCGTACACCCTGTCGCGCCACTCAGAGAACCTGCGGCGCGCGCTGCTTGACATGAACGAGGAACAGATCCATGCCTGAGAATCCTGCCCGTCCCCATCAAATTGCTCGCGGGAAACGCCGATGAGGAGCCAGTTTTCCAACGACGAATTCGCCCCGCCCGAAGAGGACGATATTGCCACCCGCAAAAACCGGCCTTACCACTTCGAACTCGAACCGGGGCAGCGCCGGCACTGGCGCGATTATTTTGCCCCGGCCTTCACGGCGGACCAGCGAGCCGATACGACGATCTGGATGGCTGGCCTCACCACGAATCATGACTCGTTCGTCTGCGCCGCTGCACGGGGCCTCGGCTACAAAATGGAAACGTTGCCGCAACCCGATAACACGACACTTACCATCGGCAAGGAGTTCGGCAACAGGGGGCAGTGCAACCCGACGTATTACACCGTGGGCAACCTGTTGAGAAAACTGTACGAGCTGGAGAAAGCCGGCTGGACCCGCGACGACATCATACGCAAATTTCTGTTTTTCACGGCAGGGTCCTGTGGCCCCTGCCGTTTTGGCATGTATGCGACCGAGTATCGCAAGGCGCTCCGTGAGGCGGGATACGAAGGCTTTCGCATCGAGCAGATGATCCAGAATGACATAGTCAACAAGGAGCAGCCCACCGGCCGTGGCATCGACTTCAACAAGCCGTTCATCAAGGCGATCGTCAAGGCATTCATCGCCGGGGACATGCTGAACCTGATGGGTTATCGCATTCGGCCATATGAAATTCACAAAGGCACGACCAACCGAGTCATGGTGCAGTGCCGGGAACTGGTGATCGAGGCGCTTGAAAAACAGCTACCGGTGCGCGCTGCGCTGAAGCAATGCCGGTCCCTGCTGGAGCAGATCGAGGTGAATCGGATGCAGGTCAAACCGGTGGTCTCCGTGATTGGTGAGATCTGGGCAATGACGACCGAAGGTGATGGCAATTACCAGATCCACGAGTTTCTCGAACAGGAAGGCGCCGAGGTCTCCATCCAGCCGGTGTACACGTGGCTGCTTTACCTGCTGTGGGAGCAAAAACGCGATCTTCGCATTCGCACCGGCTTGCGGGGCGAGGATAAGGCACATCGCGGATTGCGCGGAAAGGATCCGTGGAAGCGCATGCTGGTAACCCGCCTGCTCGAATTCGCCGTCAGGAATACGATTCGCTCATTTGCGCGTGCGGTTGGTCTGCAGCATCTGCACATTGCGAATATTGAGAAATTGGCGGCGCTTAGCCACGATCACTATGACCTCGAGATTCGCGGCGGTGAGACCTTCATGGAGGTTGGTAAATTCCTCGATATTGCCGCGAACCGGCGCGCACACCTGGTGATTTCCGTCAAACCTTTCGGTTGCATGCCAAGCTCCGGCGTTTCCGACGGCGTGCAGAGCCTGACGACCGCCAGGTATCCGAATGTCACGTTTTATGCGATCGAAACTACCGGTGACGGCAAGGCCAGCGTGCACAGCCGCATACAGATGATGCTCTTCAAAGCCCATGACCGGGCGCGGCAGGAGTATGCCGAGGCCCTCGATGCCGCTGACCTGAGCGCTGAAGCGGCGGCGGAAAGGCTGGCTAAAAACGGCCGGCTCCGCTCTGCCCTGCACTATCCTGCCCATCGCGTTGCCACCACGGCTGCCAACCTGGTGACCGAACTGGGCCACTAGCAACCGCTGTCATCCGCCACCCTGCGCAGCCTGTTGAAACAGCGTTAGGTTTATTCACGCACAGGCGTTAGGATACGCACTTCCCCGGTAATGCCAGCGATGAACAAGCGACAAGCAGGACGTGACCGAGCACAAGACTGACAACCAGGCTCTCCGCCGACAGGCACCGGAAGGCTTTTTGCAGGTCAACCTTGCTGCCCTGGCGCGCAATTACCAGCGCCTGCAGGAAGCAGCTGCCGGAGCGGAATGTGCAGCGGTAGTGAAAGCCGATGCCTATGGCCTCGGCATCAACGAGGTCGCAAGGCGCCTGGCTCGCGAAGGCTGTGAAACCTTTTTTGTCACCAACTTCGATGAAGGATTCGAGCTGCGGGAAATATTGCCGGCCGCCGTAATCTATGTACTCGACAGTGTGCCACCAGGGCAGGAACAGAGCTTTCTCCAGTATGGGCTGCGCCCGGTGCTCAATTCGCTGGAGCAGGTAAGACGCTGGAATGATTTCGTCGGCAAAGATGCGGCGGCGAATTGCGCCATTCATATCGATACCGGAATGAACCGGCTGGGGCTGGAACGGGCGGAAGTGACGAGCCTGCGTAAACACCTGGAGTGGCTGGACAACCTGCAAATCGATTTTGTCATGACGCACCTTGCCTGCGCCGACCAGCCGGGGCACCCGCTGAACCGTCGCCAGGTGGCGCTATTCGATGAATTGCGCCAGGGCATTCCGCATAAACGCACGAGCATCGCCAACTCTGCGGGAACATTGCTGGGCGAGCCATTCCAGGGCGACATCGTACGACCGGGCATTGCCATCTATGGCGGCAACCCGTTTGCGAATCGGCAAAACCCGATGGAGGAGGTAATTCGCCTGCAGGGGCGCGTGTCCCAGGTCAGGGAGCTGGCAGCGGGCGAAACCGTGGGCTACGGCGCCACGTATTCGAGCGCCCGGCCGGCGCGAATCGCCACGATCACGGTCGGCTACGCCAATGGCTATCCGCGCAATCTCGGCAACAAGGCGTACGTTTCCATTAACGGCAATAAAGTGCCGATCATTGGTCGCGTCTCGATGGATCTGATCACGGTGGATGTCTCCGCGATCGACAACCCTTCGGTAGAACCGGGAACCCTGGCAGACGTCATCGGTGGAGACATCGACCTCGATGAACTCGCAAGCCTCGCCGGAACGGTCGGGTACGAACTGATGACGGGGCTTGGAAGAGGACTGCCAAGGCTGTACATTGAGGCCTGAGCCGGCAATCCTGGCAACGCGCGTCGCGCAGCCAGTTTCCGCGACCGGCCGCTGGCGTTTTCGATAACAAACGACACAGGCGAAAAAGCGATCTCCGCAAATGCTCGACGAAGACGCCAACCTGGCTCCCGCATACGAATTTGACAGCGTCCCGCAGACCGGCCACGTGATGCCGGTAAGCAATGGCCTGTATTGGCTGCGCATGCCTTTACCGATGCAGCTTACCCACATCAATCTCTGGCTCATCGAGGATGACGATGGCTTTGCAATCGTCGATACCGGGCTTTATACCGAGGAGTCCCGGGAAATCTGGACGCGTCTCCATGCAGACTTCTTCGAGGGACAGGCTCCCACGCGAATTTTTGTCACGCACCTGCATCCGGATCATTCCGGCTGCGCCGGCTGGTTGCACCGCAAGTTCAGATCGCCCTTGTGGATGCCGCGCGAAGAGTTCCTGCTGAGCAAATTGCTGATTGACCAGAAAGACAACGCGCCGTCGGAATCCGGACGGCTGTTTTACCAGGCAGCAGGATTCAGCGAAGAACAATTACCGTATTACGCTCGGATGTTCAGTCTTTTTGGCGCTATCGTGTCCCCCCTGCCCGACGCTTACATGCGGCTCGTCGCAGACGCGCAGATTCGAATTGGACGTTACGACTGGCAGGTCATGATGGGGCATGGGCATTCCTACGAGCATGCGTGCCTGTTTTGCGAGGACCTGAATGTCTTGATTGCAGGCGATCAGCTGCTGCCAACCATTTCGTCCAACGTCAGTGTCTATCCTGCCGAGCCCAACGGCGATCCCCTGGCCGCCTGGCTGGACTCGCTCGCCGAGTTCCGCCGGCGCCTGCCGCCTGATGTCCTGGTTCTCCCCGCGCATGGCAAGCCGTTTCGCGGCGCCCACCATCGCCTCTCGGCGCTGATCAGCGAGCATGAACAGGTGCTCGAGCGCCTCGAGGACTTGTGCAGGGAGCCACGCCGCGTAATCGACACGTTTCCAGCGCTGTTCAAGTCGCGTATCGATGGCCGCAACCTGATGATGGCAACGGGTGAAGCGATCGCCCACCTGAATTACCTGTTGCTCAGAGATCGCGTCGAAGTGGTAATGGATGCGCACGGCGTCAACTGGTACCAGGCTGTCTAGATACTGCGGCGGACGAGGTGAATTTTTCATGACCACGATTCATCGTCGAAAGCTCTCCCGGCTCCTCCTGCTGGGTTACGCCCTGACTATTGCACTGACGGCGTGCAGCCGGCATGACGATGCCCACAAACACCAGCAACCGGCAAGGCAGGCTGCCGTCGCCATGCCGGATGCCCATGCCGCGAATGTCGCAGCGGCGATTCTTGGCCGCGGTGGCAATGCCGTGGATGCTGCCGTCGCCGTGGGCTTTTCGCTGGCCGTCACCTACCCGGAAGCCGGCAACATCGGTGGCGGTGGATTCATGGTCCTGTACATGGATGGCCAGCCCTGGTTCCTCGACTACCGTGAAGTCGCCCCGGCTGCCGCCCACCGGGACATGTACCTCGACGAGGACGGCGAGGTCATCCCCGACCTCAGCTTCATCGGCCACAAGGCGAGCGGCGTCCCCGGCACGGTGGCCGGATTGTGGGCCGCTCACCAGCGGTTCGGCACGTTACCCTGGAGCGAACTCCTGCAACCCGCAATCGACCTCGCGGCAAACGGCTTCGTTCCGCACCCGGAACTCGCAGCCAGGGCGGCAGAGTCGGTGGCGGATTACGGCGAGCAGACCAATTTTGCTGAACACTTTGGCCGATTGCGGGCCAGTGAGACATTCGTTCAGAAAGACCTGGCCGAGGCTTTGACACGCATCGCCAACGAGGGGCCGAAAGGATTTTACCAGGGAGAAACCGCGCAACTGATCGCTGCGGAAATGCAACGCGGCGGCGGGCTTATTACCCTGCAGGACCTTGAACAATACCAGCCGGTATGGCGCAAACCCCTTCTGGCTGACTGGCGAGATTACCGGGTTATCGCTTCCCCGCCGCCGAGTTCCGGCGGGTTTGCCGTGATCCAGATGCTCAAGCTTCGAGACGCGCTTGCCGCTGCCTTCACAGGCCTGGAGCATAATTCGCCGCAATATATCCACCTGCTGGCTGAGATCGCGAAACGCACCTTCGCAGATCGGGCCGAGTACCTGGGTGATCCCGATTATTCTGACGTCGATGTCGGGCAATTGCTGGATGACGATTACGTGGAAAGGCGCGCGGCCGAGGTGAACCTGGAATCGATTTCGCTCATCGACTCGGTCAGGCCCGGCCTGGAAAGCCGGACGACGACGCACTTCTCCATCATGGATGCCGAGGGCAACGCGGTCGCCAATACCTACACCGTCAACGACTGGTTTGGCAGCCGTGTCGTCGCTGCCGGCGCAGGCTTCGTCATGAACAACCAGATGGACGATTTCAGCGTCAAACCCGGCGTCCCCAACTATTACGGTGTCATCGGCTATACGGCTAACGAGATACAGCCCGGCAAGCGCATGCTCTCGTCAATGTCGCCGACCATACTGTTACGCGGCAACCAGGTAGCGATGGTACTGGGCGCAGAAGGCGGCTCGAAAATCATTACCTGCGTTTTCCAGACGATTCTCAATGTGGCGGATTTCGGCATGAGCGCGCAGCAGGCGTTAGACCAGGACGTCTTCCATCACCAGCTGTTGCCTGAGGACACGATTGATTACAGCCCGGGACGCAATCCTCCTCGGGAGTTACTGGACGCTCTCGAAAACAAGGGCTACGCGCTCAGAAAATACGACTGGGTTTTCGGTGACGTGCAACTGATCGTCGCCGATGCCGACGGCCTGCATCCGGCTTCCGATCCCCAGGGTCGAGGCAAATCCGTGGTCGTCGAAATCACCGGCGATGCTCAGTAAAGCCCGACCTTGTCTCCAAAATGAACACTGAAAACCAAAAACGCGATTGCCAGCGCAAATAGTTTTCCGAGCAGCGGCAACGTGAAGCGCACCCATGCCGTATAGGGAATCTTGCCAAGCGCCAGCGCGCCCATCACCAGTGCGCTAGTCGGAATCATCATATTGGTGAAGCCGTCGCCAAACTGGTAAGCCATTACCGCGGTCTGCTGCGGGACGCCGGTCAGCGTGGCCAGCGGCGACATGATCGGCATGGTCACGAATGCCTGCCCGCTGCCGGATGGAATGAAAAAGTTGCAGATCGTCTGCACGGCCAGCATGCCGATTGCGGCAAGCTCCGGACCGACATCGCGCAGCAGCGACGCGATCGACTCGATTATCGTGTCAATGATCTGGCCGTCGACCAGCACGACTTCGATCGTGCGCGCAAAACCGATAATCAGTGCCGCCATCGTCATGTCGGCGGCACCGCGAATGAAGGTTCTGCTGGTATCGCCGGCACTCATTCCTGCAACCAGCGCCGTGATCAGGCCAATCGCCAGGAATACCGCGTTGAGCTCGCGAATGTACCAGCCCTGGGTTGCCGCGCCGATGATGAAGCCGACGACGCCCACGACGAAGACCAAAAGCACCAGCGCGCGACGGCCGGTGAACGGCATGTTTTCCGGCAAATCGTACTCGGATCCATAGTCCACGTCGGCGACGAGACTGCGGGATGGATCCGCAATCACCTGCCTGGCGTAGCGATGGATGTGATGAAAGGCGACTGCCAGGAATGCCAGCATCATGACAAAGCGAAATTCCCAGCCCGAGGTTATTGGCACATTGGCAATATCCTGGGCGATGATGACGCCGAAAGGATTGGTTCCCGCGCAAGACCAGCCGATGCCGTATGCCGTCCAGACCACGCCCATCGCGACGATGGCATCCATCTTCATCGCGAGACACATCGCGACCAGGATCGGAATCAGGGGAACGTATTCCTCGCCCATGCCGATCGTGTACGCGCCAATGGCAAACATCAGCAGGCAGCCGGCAATCAATATTCCGGGACTGTTGCCCAGCCGTCGCACAGTACTGCGTAACAGGGCGTCGATGGCACCGCTTGCGCGCATGAGCGCGATGACACCGCCGACGATAAAGACGAGAAAGATGATTTCCTGTGCGTTCTCCAGCCCCTTGGGAATCGCCAGCAGGAAATACCAGGGCTCGATAGTGACCTGTTCGTCCGCCTGTGCCTCGTGGTAAGTGCCATCCACGACCATCGAGCGCGAAGGATTCTCCGGATATGGGACGCGCTCATAGATTCCCTGGGGAATGATGTAGGTGAGAATCTGGGCAAAAATGATGATCGAGAAGATCAGCACCAGGGAATCGATGTTCAAATGCTTCTTGGTCACGTTTCTTCCTCTGTATACTTGGCAACATGCCTGCAAAGGGACGCCAGATCTGTTTGCAGGAGACTAGCACAGACTAACGACGCGCAAACATGCCGGCCGCGGGCACTACCGCCTGGAAACCGGCATCGCGCAAAGCAGAGAATAAAATTCGCATGCAAGAGCAACCGTACCAATTGACGATTCGCAACGCGGCAACGGCAAGGCACGCGTCGGCCTGGTTATTACTGGGCCTGTTTGCCCTGGTTGCCGCGGGGCTGTTCTCCATCCTACTGGTCGTTGCCCGAACGCCGCTCGTCCAGGAATGGATTCCCGTGAATGACTTTTTCCGCGTTGCCCTGGTCGTGCATGTCAACCTGTCCGTGCTGATCTGGTTGCTCGCGATTGCTGCCGTCATGTGGAGCCTTGGGACACGCAACGATGCCACGCTGTGGGACCGGGTTTCCTTTTGGGGCGCTGCTGCCGGCACAGCCATTATTTGCGCAGCGCCGTTTCTCGGTGCCACCAAGCCGCTGATGAACAACTACATACCGGTACTCCAGCACCCGGTGTTCTACGTCGGACTCTCGCTGTTTATCGCCGGCATTGGCAGCCAGGTAACGCGAACCCTGTATGCCGGCGGCGCCCCACTGTCCTCCCTTGACAGCGGTGCTGCACTGCGTTTTGGCATTTGGCTGGGCGCCATAGTAACGGCCGTTGCGCTCGCGGCCTTCGCTGCTTCGTATGCCGGTCTTCCCAGCGACATGGAGGGCGAGGTTTACTTTGAATTTCTGTTCTGGGGCGGTGGTCACGTCCTGCAGTTCACTCACACCCTGCTGATGATGGTCGCCTGGGTCGTGCTTGCCGCGAACAGCGGCTGCAGGATTCAGCTGACGCCGCGCATATTGGTCGTGTTTTTCACAATCATGGCATTACCCGTCATCACCGTGCCCTTCCTCTATCTTGCTCACGACATCGTATCGACCGGTCACAGGCTGGCGTTTACGGAACTGATGCAATATGGCGGCCTGTCCTGCCTGCCCCTGGGCCTGGCGGTCTTCACCAGTCTCTGGGGCAGTGACAAGGCAGTCGGCGAAGCCCGTTTCCTGCGGTCCGCTTTGCTGAGCTCAATAATCCTGTTTGCCGTTGGCGGCATCCTCGGTTTCATGATTGTCGGCCTCGACATTGTCATACCGGCGCACTACCACGGATCAACCGTCGGAGTGACGGTCGCATTCATGGGCCTTACATACTATTTTCTGCCGCGACTCGGCTTTGGCCCGATTCCGCAGCGCCTCGCATTCTGGCAGCCGCTGATCTACGCAACCGGCCAGCTCATGCACATCGCCGGACTCGCATGGACCGGCGGTTACGGTGTGCAGCGCAAGACCGCCGGGCTGGCTCAGGGCGTGGACAAGCTGGGTGAGATTGCCGGCATGGGGCTGATGGGGCTGGGCGGCCTGGTTTCCGTCATCGGCGGGCTGCTGTTCCTCGTCGTCGCGTACAAATCGCTACGCCGCAATTCCGGACCGCAATCATGATCGAAATTCTTTATTTCACGCTGACCGGAATCCTGGTCTATTTCCTGGCTGACTGGATAGTCCGAAAAATCGAGCAGTCCCGCGGCACAGTTCTGCCGCAGCGGCAGGTTGTATTTTTTGCGATTTTTCTCGTCCTGATCCTGCTCGCCTTTGAAATCGTGCCGCGCCTGGCCGGTAATTAGAGCTGCCGATGCAGGCGGGCGTCAAAAGTTCGAAAGTGGCGCCCGAACCATTCCGACAGTTCCGCGCGTAGCCGCACCAGGCCTTTTTCGGGATCTTCCTCGACGACGTCCATCAGTGTACGCAGGCTATCCAGTAGCGCTTCGTGATCGTCCTTGTGAGCATCGTATTCTGCGTACCGCGCCTGCCGCATGGCCCGCTCCTCATCCGCGAAATGGGCAGACATGCCAACAAGAATATCCCCGAGATAGTCCTCGATCGCAGCGACATCCGTCTTGTCTCGCAACTCGTCATACAGAGTATTGATCATCGCGATCATGTGCTGATGATCGTGATCAACCGAAGGCACACCGATCTCGAAGTCCTGCTGCCAGTCAATCAATTGCATCGACACTCCCCTTCAATATGAATTTCCGCGCCAGCGCATCGAACTCTATGACAATGTGATCGCCATCGCGCACGTCCAGCGCAGTATCAAGTTCGTAATCGAAGCCCGACTCTCGTCCGGAATCGGCCATTCCGATGAATACCGAGTGGGCTCCTCCCGCCATTGGCAAGCGATGATAAATCGAAGCCTCGCCGTCACCCCAGACGCCGGTTGGCGGCATTGCCCTGGAAAAAACTTCCTCGCCATCAACCACGAACGAGACAACAACGTCGTGACGGCCCCGCGGGCAGTCGAGCGGGTTGCGCATATTCGGCGGCAGGGCCTGCAGCTCTTCCTGGCTAAGCTGCCGGCACTCGCCGAGCAATTGACCGGCATGGGAAAATGCCAGGGTCACCTTCCCCTCTCCTGCCTTTCGCAAGGCAAAATCCGGCCAGGCCGAAAAAACGCCAACCAGCAGCATGAACGCGCCGTATGCGAGCACCTGGGCCAGGTATTTCATTGCCTGCCCTCCGTGTCTTGCTCGATATCCTTGAGCCTCACGGCAAATTCGCGCAGGACGGCAGCCAGCGGCTTGCCCGACCACGCCTCATCCCATTGAAAGGCTATGCGGCGGGCGTCGATACGGCCCCGCAACTGCGGGTCGCGCTTGCGCGCAATGCGCTCCTCGGTCCAGCGAATGCCATAGCGGTATTTGCAATCACCACCCTCGCAGCCGGCGAGCAAAACGCCGCGCGCGCGACCCCGGCTGATCGCGTAATCCAGAAATGGCGGGGGTAACTGGCCCAGGCACTTGACCTCGACCAGCGGTTGACCCTGGCCGCGCATCGCGGACGACACCGGGCTGGCCTGGCACGCGATCACCATCACCTGCTGCGTTTCGTCGAGGCGGGCAGAGACCGCCTGCATTTGCTCGCGCAGCTGCGCCGCCGGTATTTCCGGCAGGTCGATACCCGGCAGCAGCGCAGATCGGGTCCTGAACGCCGTCGCTGTCGGACACGCACCCACGCAGAGTCCGCAGCTCACGCACAGCTCCGGATCCACACGTGCTTCAAGCGCATACGGTTGCCCGTCGCTGCGCAATTCCATGTGCACCGCGCCGAACGGACAGTCGGCGACGCAACGCTCACAGCCGTTACAGAAATCCAGGTTGACGATTGCTACAGGATCGGCCTTGCTGCGAGGAATCCATGGAGCTACTACGAGCAACATGGTGACCGAGGCAAGAAAAAACCATGCCCATCCCGGCGATCCACTTTCTATCAACGGATACACGGGCAGGTAAAACCAGTCGAGCCCCACGTTTTGCGGGACCTGGTCGAGATTGGCGCGCTCGTGGCTGACGGCCGGATACACGATCGACAGGACCACAAATGCGAGGCTCACACCCGTCATCAGCATGCGCGGCGGATTGATGCGCGGTTTGTTCAGCCTGAACACGTGAATCCAGATACCGAAGACGAAAAAGATCGGCAATCCCACGAGATGAATAAAGGCCATCAGCGTAAAAAAGCGGTCACTCAGGCCTTCCTGGGTCAGAAAGTTGCGCGCCATATAATTGGTAAGGAATGGCAGCCAGTCGATGAATTCCGCCGAACTCAGCGCGACGAACTGCGCCAGCTCGTCCCAGACCAGCCAGTAACCGGTAATGCCCAGCGGAAACAACATCCACAACAGCGGAACCCCCGTCACCCAGCTGAACCAGCGCTTGTGACGGTAGTTGTCGTATGAAAATTCCTTGGCGATATGCAGGGCCACGGTGACGATGGCTGCATCCGACGCATAGCGATGCAAACTGCGCATGATGCCGCCGATAAACCATTGCTCGTGCGTCAGGTACTCCACCGAGTCATACGCGCCGCTGACGCTGGTGCGAAAGAAGATCAGCAGCCATACGCCGCTGACAAGCACGATCCAGCAGAAGAAGATCGTCAGGGAGCCAAGATGATTGAGGGGATTCATCGGCCCGTCAAAACCGGGCTCGAGGGCCCGTCTCGCGAGCTGGACGAGTCGATGTACGATTCTTTGCAGTGACTTGATCACTTTGCTGTCTTCAGGTTTTTCTGCGGCTTTTGCGGAATTCCCTGAACAGGTATACAGCGACGGAGAGGACAATCAGAAAACCGATCGCGATCTGTATGAACAACGACT
>DATCZF010000132.1:0-9234 GCA_036526055.1 Woeseiaceae bacterium | reverse complement strand
AACCGCGGCCAGGTTGTTTCACAAACGCATGCGGCAGGATCTTGCCGGGCTCGCCCGCCCGATCGACCTGCACACGATGCCATCCACCAGCCCGGCCCACGCCGCGCTCAGCCTGCCGCAAAAGATCGAGCGCTGGTCGCTGCTGAGAAGCTACCTGTCAGAAAACTGACAATGTTTTCGCAAAACTCGGATTTGGC
Organism: Woeseiaceae bacterium; assembly: GCA_036526055.1. Lineage (GTDB taxonomy): Bacteria > Pseudomonadota > Gammaproteobacteria > Steroidobacterales > Woeseiaceae > JAHEFE01. The sequence continues at coordinate 9,037 of DATCZF010000132.1, read as the reverse complement.
ATCGCTGGTATATACTTCACTACTCCAAGCCGCGCGCCATAAAAAAATCGAACTGAAAGAGGACTTCCTGTCATGCACGTAGAGATCAAGCACCCCTGTGTTCAGCATAAGCTCGCGCTCATTCGCGACCAGGAGACCGGTCACAAGCTGTTTCGTGAGCTGGCGACCGAAATCACCATGTTTGTTTGCTACGAAGCGTTGAAAAATGTCGAGTTGGCAACAGTCAAAGTGCAGACGCCGGTGGCCGAAGCGAATTGCCATATGATTGCCAGCAACCTGGTCGTGGTCCCCATCCTGCGCGCCGGTGTCGGCATGCTGGAGGGTATTCTCGGCCTGGTGCCGACGGCCAGGGTGGCGTTTGTCGGCATGTACCGCGACGAGAAAACCAAGGAGCCGGTCGCCTATTACAAGAAGCTGCCGGAGACGAAAGAGAACTCGGTCTATATCGTGATCGACCCGATGCTGGCGACGGGCGGCTCTACCGTTGCGACTATCGACCTGCTGAAGGAGCAGGGCGCATCGACCATCGTCGTCGTCTGCATAGTGACCTGTCCTGAAGGGCTTGCAGCGGTGGAGAGTGCTCATCCCGACGTCTCGGTCTACACCGCGAGCGTCGATGACCATTTGAACGAGCACAAGTACATTGTCCCGGGCCTGGGCGACGCAGGCGACAGGCTGTTCGGCACCAAGTGATCACAGCATCGGGGGAGGCATGGCGAAGAACTGCAGGAATGACGCGAGCGTAGAGGCGTATCTCGATACGCTCGAAAGCACCCGGCGTGCCGAATGCGAATTATTGTGCGAGTTGATGTCCAGAATTACGGGTGCGCCTGCCCGAATGTGGGGTGCCAGCATGGTCGGGTTTGGCAGTTACCACTACACCTATGCCAGCGGGCGGTCGGGAGACTGGTTTCTCACGGGCTTTGCGCCGCGCAAGGACAAGCTGTCTGTCTACATCATGCCTGGTTTCGCGGATTTTGCCGCGCTGATGAAGGGCCTCGGACCTCACAAGACGGGAAAATCATGCTTGTATATCAAGAGGTTGGCGGATATTGACCTCGGCAAGCTGGAAGCGCTCGTGGCACAGTCCGTCGCCCTCATGGAGCACAGATACGACTGCTGCAAGGACTGAAATCCGGGGAACCTTGTTAGCCCGGGCCGGGTCATACCTGGCGTGCACGCCCTTGCGCCAGCCGGTGATGAGGCGAAGATTGCGGGCAAATTGCTCAAAAATAGTTGAACCACCGGTTTTTTGGCGTAGCATGCACGTGGACGGTCTACGGTGTTACGGTCAGCGGTAACTGCTGCGGTTTGCAAGTGCGGTTTTTGACGGCGATTCGATAATAACGATAGATTTTTTTGAGGACGGCAAAGCCGGGATTTATGCGCCAGTATATGGGCGACAGGAAGATAGAGAATGTCAGAGCAAGTAGAAGGAACCGTTAAGTGGTTCAACGATGAAAAGGGTTATGGATTTATCGAACGCGAAGGTGGCAAAGACGTATTTGTCCATTACAGCGCGATAAACGGTGCCGGTCGCAAGAGCCTGAAGGAAGGGCAGAAAGTTGCGATGGAAGTGACTCAGGGCCAGAAAGGCCCGCAGGCTGAGAACGTTACACCGCTCTAATATCGAAACAGCCGTCTCCAGCTGGCTCGGATGCTGGCCGGAGCAATAACTATTTCGAACCCATTGCGAAGGGACGCTGCACGTCGGTGCACCGTCCCTTTTTGCTTGTAAAAGCCTGCCGTAAACGTTGCCGAATGAGTTCGGGGCGGCTACATTGCGAGCAGCTGATAAGGAGATACCAGTCATGCACCGAAGCCGCCTGGGGGGCCTGATCATTGATTGCCAGACGGATGACCTCGAGCTTGCCGGTAAATTCTGGGGCGAGGCCCTCGGCCTGCAAACGAGCAGGCAGGCCGGCGAGGACGGCTACGTCAAGCTGCACACGGATCCCGCAGACATTCACGTCGAGGTGCAACAGGTCAGTCATCCCAGCCGGGTGCACATCGACATCGAAACGGATGACATCGAGGCGGAGGTCAGCCGACTGGAAGCCCTGGGCGCGCGCAGGATTGAATTCGTCAAAACCTGGTGCGTGATGGAGGCGCCGACAGGACAACGATTCTGCGTCGTCAGGGCCGATCGGGAAGGATTTGCGAAAAAGGCGAAGGAGTGGCCTTAGCACATATGCAGCTGGCGCAAGCTGCCTGTCCATTGCCGGGACGACTGATCCTGTAAACCAATAAAGGAGTCGACATGACCAACGAACTGCTTAACCTGACATGCGTCACCGCGCTCACCGCGGTAATGTGGATTCCCTATGTTCTGAACGCGATACAGGTTCGCGGGCTGACCAATGCCGTTTCTTACCCGGCCGAACAGGCGCCGCTGGCACCGTGGGCGGACCGCCTCAAGGCTGCGCATTACAACGCGGTGGAAAACCTGGTGGTGTTTGCCGCCCTGGTGCTCATTGCCAACGCGGCCGGTATCAGTAATGAGCAGACAGTCATGGCAACGACCGTTTACTTCTGGGCCCGTCTCGTACACCCGATTGCGTACGCGTTCGCCATACCCTGGGTTCGCACACTCGCTTTCGCCGTTGGCTTCGTTTGCCAGGCAACGCTGGCGCTGCAGTTGCTGTAAGGCTCTTCGGGCGGCGTAGCGCCGCCTTTCCTTACAGTTCCTTTTTCTCCGCCTGTAATTGCTCCTGCAGGTCGGCGAGTACGGTCCAGCGTTCCAGGGAGCGGTCAAGGCCAGCCTGCGCATCCGTCAGGCGCTGCAGCACTGCCTGTACTTCCTCATGTGGCTGGCTGTAGAAATCCGCCGCCGAAATCTTTTTTTCCAGCGCGGCAATTGCCGCCTCCAGCGACTCGATCGCAGCGGGGAGTTGATCGAGTTCGCGCTGCTCCTTGTAACTTAACTTGGTCTTCCTGCGCGGTGCGGAGGCGTCCCTTGAACCGGACTGTTGCCTGTCGCGGCCAGAGGCATCATCCACCTCGGCCAGTTTCCTTCCATGGCGCGCCCAGTCGCTGTAGCCGCCAACGTATTCCTGCAGCTGGCCGTTTTCCTCGAAAACCAGGATGCTGGTGACGACGTTATCGAGAAATGTCCGGTCATGGCTGACGATGATCAGGGTGCCGGAATAGTCGGTCAGGCGTTGCTCGAGCACTTCCAGCGTTTCCATGTCGAGGTCATTGGTTGGCTCATCCAGCACCAGCAGATTGGCGGGTTTCGTGAACAGTTTCGCCAGGATTACCCGGTTGCGCTCTCCCCCGGAGAGCGCCTTGACAGGTGTCGCGGCCCGCTTGGGGCTGAAGAGGAAGCCTTTCAGGTAGCCAACAATGTGCCGGTCCTTGCCATTCAGCCTGATGTAGGTGCGGCCGTCAGCAACGTTGTCCGCCACGGACTTCTCCGGGTCGAGTGTCTGGCGCAACTGGTCGAAATAGCCGACTTCCAGGTTGGTGCCATGCTTGATGACGCCCTGTTGAGGCTGCAATTCGCCCAACAGCAGGCGCAGCAGCGTGGTTTTGCCGACGCCGTTATTGCCGACCAGCCCGATTCGGTCGCCACGCATGATCCGGGTCGAAAAATTGCGAATCAGCGTTTCTTCGCCATAGGCGAACGCAACATTTTTTGCCTGAATGACCTTGCGACCGGATTGATCCGCTTCTTCGATATGAATTCGGGCGGACGGATCTCGCGTCAGCCTTTCGGCCCGTTCATGGCGCAACGCCATGAGGGCACGGGCCCGACCCTCGTTGCGCGTGCGACGTGCCTTGATGCCCTGTCGAATCCACACCTCTTCCTGGGCGAGCTTCTTGTCGAACAGGGCATTGGCGCGGCTTTCGTCTTCGAGCGCTTTTTCCTTGCGGCGCAAAAAATTGTCATAGTCCCCGGGCCAGCTCGTCAATTGACCGCGATCGATTTCCACGATGCGTGTTGCGAGTCGACGCAGAAAGGAGCGATCGTGGGTAATAAAGAGCACGGCGCCGGCGAATTGCATGACGACGTTTTCCAGCCAGTCAATCGTGGCGAGATCGAGATGGTTGGTCGGTTCATCGAGCAGCAGAAGGTCGGGTTGGCCGACGAGTGCCTTGGCCAGGGCGGCGCGACGTCGCCAGCCGCCCGATAATTCGGCCAGTTTGCGGCCGCGCGGCAGACCGAGCTCGGTCATCGTTTTATCGACCAGCAGTTCGATGTTCCAGCCATTGAGCGCGTCGATTCGGCGGTGCAAACCCTCGAGATCACGCAAGCCCTGCGCGTCGAGCTCGGTGCTGGACCGCCGATGGTAGTCCTCAACCAGGCGGCGCACGAAATCCAGCCCGTGCGTGACAAATTCCTCCACGGTCTGATCCAGTTCAATCGGCAGGGTCTGTGTCAGCTGGCTCGTGATGGAACTTGATTTGTGAATGATTTCGCCCTGGTCGGGATCGAGTTCGCCGCTGATCAGTTTCAGCGTCGTGGATTTACCGGCGCCGTTGCGGCCGATCAGGCACACGCGCTCGCCCGGCTCGATCGAAAATCCTGCGTCGCGCAGAATCATCTGATCGCCGAAATCCAGGGACACGTGTTCGAAACGGACGAGCGTCATGGGCAACTGCTGGGGCAAAAACGGCAAGGATACACGCTGGCGGATGATTGCGCCGAGTCCCTTTGCCGGAATTGCGCCAGTAATCGGCTCCCTATATGGTTGGCGAGTGTTTAACGCGGCCATGTTGGTCGTCGGGGATTTTACCGTGACTGAAGACAGGATCATCGAAATCGAGACCAGGCTGACTCACCAGGAAGTAACGATCCAGGAGCTTAATGACGTGGTGACGGACCAGCAGGTGCGAATCAGCCAGCTCGAGGCGCTGTATCGCGCGCTGGTGGAGCGCATGCAATCGCTGGCAAGCAACCTGCCGGCGGCAACCGAGCAGGACGAGCGCCCGCCGCACTATTGATTTTTTGCAGCATCGGCGGCAGGCGGACCTGGTGATTAACCCCGATTGTGGATTGCAACGTTCAATCCTATAGTGCCGTCAAGCATGACGGCGGGTGTCCGAAGCCCGATCGGAGGTAGGCATGTTCAGTCCCAGGCAATTACTGATTGCATTTTCCCTGCTGCTCGGCGCGAACGTCAGCGCGCAACAGATTACCTATGTTCCGGAGGAACTGCGGCCCTGGCAGGACTGGGTGCTTGCGGATTTCGAGTATCGCGACTGCCCGTTTTATTTCGACCGGGCTGCGAGCAGCGAAGCCGATTTTGTGTGCACCTGGCCCGGTCCGCTCGAACTCAACGTGGCAACCGCCAGCGCGACCTTCACACAGCGCTGGATGGTCAGTGGGGACAGCCGGTGGATTCCGCTTCCCGGGGACGAAACTTACTGGCCGGAGCGCGTCACCGTTGATGGCAGCGCCGTTTCCGTCGTATCGCGGAATGGCATTCCAAGCGTTTATTTGCGCCCGGGCTCGCACACGCTTGCCGGCCGAATCAACTGGGATGCGCGACCCCGCCAACTGACTGTTGCTCCGATCGCCGGACTATTGCGGCTCATGGTCGACGGTAAAACGGTCAATTTTCCACAACGCACTAAATCCGCTGTGTGGATCAGTGATGCACCGGAAGTCGAGCGCGAACAAAACGAACTGACCGTCAATGTTTATCGTCGCATCGAGGATGGCATTCCGGCGACATTGACGACAGTCTTGCGCGTGCTGGTGGCGGGCGAGGTGCGCGAACAGGTCGTGGGCGCCGTGCTGCCGCGCGGATTCATTCCTGTGGCGATGCAAAGCAGGCTGCCCGCCAGGCTGGACGCCAATGGCGAGTTGCGCCTGCAATTGCGGCCCGGACTTTGGGAAATCGAGATCAGGGCCAGGGGGCCAGGCGTAATTGATGAGCTTGTGATGGAGCCGCCGGGTGAGAACATGCCTGGCGAGGAAATCTGGAGCTACAGCGCGGCTGATTCCCTGCGCGTCACAGTGCCCTCCGGCCCGGAGCCGATTGACCCGACGCAGGCGGAAGTGCCGCGACCATGGTACGAATTACCGGCTTTTCGCCTGGTACCCGGGCAGGCACTGACCATCGCGGAGCGCAGCCGCGGCGATGTGGCTGTGGATAACCGCCTGACGCTGGATCGACGGCTTTGGCTGGACTTTTCCGGGGACGGCTACGCTTTTCTCGATACGATTGCGGGCACGATGCGCAGCGGCTGGCGACTCGACATGCAGCGCCCATATGACTTGCTGGGCGCGACCGCAGGCGAGGAAAACCTGTTGATCACCGAGGGCGCGGAGCCCGGCTATTCCGGCATCGAGGTCAGGGACGGTGAGCTCGCGATCGAGGCGCATGGCCGCACGGAAACGCGCGAGCCGATGCCGGTTGCGGGCTGGAGCAATCGCTTCGACCGCGTCAGCGCGAGCCTTAACGTGCCGCCGGGTCATGTGCTGTTTGCCGCGTTCGGTGCAGACCATGCGCCACAGGCCTGGGTCAGTCGCTGGAAGCTGCTGGATTTCTTCCTGTTGCTGATCGTGACTATCGCGGCACACCGGCTGTTCAACTGGAAAGTCGCGGCATTGGCGTTCGCGACATTGTTGCTAAGCCTGCACGAGTCGGGCGCGCCGGGCTGGGCCTGGCTTAATTTGCTGGCCGCGATCGCACTCATTCGCGCTGTGCCGCAAGGACGTTTCAGGCAGGCGCTGGGCGTTTATCGTACTGCGAGCTTCGCACTGCTTGTCCTGCTGGCGGTTCCATTCCTGGTCGGACAGATTCGCATTGGCCTTTATCCGCAACTGGAGATCGATCGATTCTCGCCGGCGGCATTCGCCGTTACTGCGCCGGCAGATTTCGAAATGGATGCGGCAAAAATGCAGGTGAGGACCCTGGAGGCAGTGGGGCGAAGTGCGCCAGCGCCGGGGGAATTTGAGGAAATCGTGACGTATGCGGCGAAGCGTGTATTCGACCGCTACGATCCGGATGCCGTACTGCAGACCGGGCCGGGTAAACCGGACTGGAGCTGGAAGACGTATGCGTTGCAGTGGACCGGCCCCGTCGATGCCGAGGACAGCCTGAACCTCGTTATCCTGTCGCGCTGGGTGGTCAGCGCACTGCGCTTCGTGGTGGTTGTCCTGGTGCTCCTGTTGCTCGCCAGGATGGCCGAGGAAATGCTTGGACGCGCCTTTCCCAAACCCTGGCTGCAACGCTCAGGCAAGGTTGCGGCGCTCGGGCCCCTGTTCCTCGTGATGGCAACGACAATGCTGCCCTTCGATGTTCGGGCCGAGGTGCCGCCGCAACAGATTCTTGACGAGTTGCGGCAGCGACTGTTGCAGCCGCCGGAGTGCGCGCCACGTTGTGCCGAGATTGTTGCTGCAGGCATCGAAATTCGTGGCGACCGGCTCGACATTGACATGACGGTACACGCGCTCGACAGGATCGCCCTGGCGCTGCCGGGCTCCGAACAGGGCTGGCGGCCAGAGCAGGTGTCGATCGATTCGAAGCCAGCGGCGCTCGTCTATCGGGACGAACAGCGCCGCTTGTGGAGTCTGCTTGACGAGGGTCAGCACCGAATATTGCTGAGCGGCCCGCTGCCGCCGGTGGATGCGCTCGAGTTGCCTTTCCCGGTGCCACCGCGAGTCGTGACTGCAAAGGCCGATGGCTGGAGCGTCTCCGGCATCAGTGAGCGGCGGCTGGTATCCGGCTCGCTGCAATTGTTCAGGCAGCAGAAAACGAGGCCGGGCGACGAGCCGCCACAATGGCAGAGCGACCGCTTCCCGGTGTTCGCCCGCGTGGAGCGGAGCATTATCGTCGGCCTGGACTGGACGGTGGAGACAAGGGTCGTGCGCATAGCCCCGGCGCGAGGCGCCTTCAGCCTGGAGATCCCGTTGCTCGACGGTGAATCCATCGCCAGCGAAGGCTACGAGGTCAAGGATGGCAGGATTCGGGTCAATTTCGCGGAAAACGAGGACACTGTTTATTTTGAGTCGATTTTGCCGCGCAAGTCGCCGCTCACGCTGGTCGCGCCAGGGAATGAGGTTCCATGGACCGAGCGTTGGTCGTTGCGTGTTGCGGAGGCCTGGCATGCCGATTTCGACGGACCGCCGAGAACGGCGATCGGGCAGCCGGAAGGTTATTACACGGTCTTCGATCCGCGCGCCGACGAAATACTGACGGTCGCGCTGGCCCGTCCGGCAGCCGTTGCTGGCGCGACGATAGCTTTTGATGATGTGCAGCTGGACAGCGCAATCGGCGCCAGGTCACGTAACAGCCATTTGTCGCTGACCTATCGCAGCACACAGGGCGGACAGCATGGCATTCGCCTGCCCGACGGGGCGGAAGTGGAGCAGGTCGAAATCGACGGCCGGATCGAGCCCCTGCGGCCGATCGACTCGACCCTGAGCGTGCCGATTCTGCCGGGCACTCACCAGGTCAGCATCCGCTGGCGAGAGGATCTCGAGGTAGGCTGGCGGGAAACGACCTCGGCGGTGGATCTGGGCGCCGCGGCGAGCAACATTCGGCTGTCTTTGCCCATGCCCGCCAATCGCTGGATACTCGGAACGCAGGGCCCAAGCCTGGGTCCGGCGGTTCTGTATTGGCCGGAACTGGTTGCGCTGGTGCTGCTGGCGCTGATCCTCGGCCGCATCAGGATCACGCCGCTGGGTACCTCGCAGTGGCTTCTGCTGGGGCTCGGATTCAGCACGTTTTCCTGGTCAGCGCTTGGCATTGTCGTTGCCTGGTTACTGGTACTTGGTTGGCGGCAGCGCTGGAGCGGCGGCGAGAGCGCGAACAACTTCAATCTTGTCCAGACAGGGATCGCGTTGCTGAGCTTCGCGGCATTGCTGTCGTTCGTGAGCAGTCTGCCGCTCGGACTATTGGGTACGCCGGACATGCACATCACGGGCAATGGCTCTTTTGGTTATTCGTTGCAGTGGTTTGCGGATCGCAGCGATGGCATGCTGCCGGCAGCGTCGGTATTCAGCGTGCCACTCTGGGTGTACAAGGCATTGATACTGATCTGGGCGCGGTGGGTCAGCCTTGCCCTGGTTCGCTGGCTGCCC